>DAIQQC010000097.1:0-5420 GCA_036787005.1 Dehalococcoidales bacterium
CAACGAGATCATGCACCGGGTCAACCGTCCCGCCCGCTATACCGGCGGCGAGTGGAACAGCATCGTTAAGGACTGGGAAAAGACCGCGGTAAAGATAGCGCTGGCTTACCCCGATACGTACGAAATCGGCATGTCCAACCTGGCTGTCCCCATCCTTTACGAGATTATCAATAGCCAACCGGATGCCTTGGCGGAGCGGGTCTACGCCCCCTGGACGGACATGGAAGCGGTCATGCGTCAAAATAATATCCCGCTCTTTAGCCTCGAGAGCCGGCGCCCGCTTAAAGACTTTGACATCATCGGGTTTTCGCTGGGGTACGAGCTGGGCTACACCAACGTGCTCAACATGCTCGACCTCGCCGGTATACCCGTGCTGGCTTCGGAAAGGGACGACTCGCACCCGCTCGTCATTGCCGGCGGGACGTGCGCCTTGAACCCCGAGCCAATGTCCGACTTCATCGACGCCTTCGTCATCGGCGACGGCGAGGAAGTGATCCTCGAGTTCCTCGATGCCTGGCGGGGGGAAAAGGGGTCGGGGAAAAAAGCCCTGCTCAGGAAGCTCGCGGCGATTCCGGGAGTATATGTGCCGGGTTTATATAGCGTCGCGTACGACTCCGAAGGCCTCATCAAAAGTATTATGTCGAACGTTCCTGAAGCGCCGGATAGAGTTCTGCGGCGCATTATAAGCAAATTACCCCCGCCGGTAACGCGTCCGGTCGTACCCTACATCGAGGTCGTCCATGACCGCGGCGCCATCGAGGTCCAGCGCGGGTGCAGTCGCGGCTGCCGCTTCTGCCAGGCAGGCATGATCTACCGTCCCGTGCGTGAAAGACCTCACGAGGAGGTCGTGAAGGCCGCCAGCGAGCTCATCAGCAACTGCGGCTACGACGAGATATCGCTGGTGTCGCTCAATACCTCAGATTATTCCGGAGTAAACGATTTGATCGGCCGGCTGGCGCAAAGCTATCCCAACTTAACGATATCGCTCCCCAGCCTGAGGCTGGACGCGTCCTCGATAAAGCTGGTGGACTCGCTGTCGTCGCGCAACCGCACCGGTCTCACCTTCGCGCCTGAAGCCGGCAGCGAGAGGCTGCGCTGCGCCATCAACAAAGTCCTCACGGAGCAAAGCCTGCTGGAGACGGCCGCCGCGGCCTTCGAGCGCGGCTGGACCAACCTCAAGCTCTATTTCATGGTCGGCCTGCCCACCGAGACGATAGAAGACGTGGTGGGCATCGTCAGTCTCGTGGACAAGGTGCGCGCCGAGGGCCGGAAAGCCAGCGGCCGCAAGCCCACGATAAGAGTGAGCGCGGGCACCTTCGTCCCCAAGCCGCACACGCCCTTCCAGTGGAGTCAACAGGAAAACGCGGCCTCGCTCACGTTAAAACAGGAGATATTGCAGCGCGGCTTGGACCGCAAGGGCACGCGGCTTTCCTGGCAGGACCCGCGTATCAGCCTGCTGGAAGCGGCGCTTTCCCGGGGCGACCGCCGTATGGGAAAGGTCATTTATCAGGCCTGGAAGCTGGGGAGCCGGTTCGACGCCTGGAGCGAACACTTCAACTTTGATAACTGGATGAAAGCCTTTGCGGAGACCGGCCTCGACCCTGCTTTTTACGCCTACCGCGAGCGTTCTTTAGACGAGGTACTGCCGTGGTCGCATATCGATTCGGGCGTTTCGGAAGTCTTTTTAAAGCGGGAATGGACCAAAGCTTTTGAAGGCGAAGATACACCCGATTGCCGCTCCGGCGATTGCAATGCGTGCGGGCTGGAAAAATTTTGCAATAATAAGGCCTAGAAAAAAGAGGGGGCCGGCGCCCCCTCTTTCGAACCCTCCGGGGTAAGACAGCTTTTACAGGTCCGCTTTACTCTCGTCGAAGGTCGTTATCGCCACCAGCTTATCGCCCTCATCCAGCGTCATGACCCTGACGCCCTGGGTGCTGCGCCCCTGCGTGCTGATACCGTGTCCCTCTTCCTTGATCGGCGTGCGGGTCATCATGCCCTCAGCCGTGATCAGCATGACCTGCTGCTCTTCCGTGACCACACGCGCCGCCGTGACCTCGCCGGTCTTTTCCACTATCTTGAACGTGCGTACGCCGCTGCCGGCGCGGTGCTGCCGGGGATATTTGTCCAGCGGGGTCACTTTACCGTAGCCGCCCTCGGAGACGACGAACAGGTAGCCTTTGGGGTCGACCCTGTCCATGCTGATGATGCTGTCGCCCCCGGCAACTTTCATGCCGCGGACGCCGCCGCTGGTGCGCGAGGCCCCCCGCAGGCCTTGGACGTCGAAACATATCGACTGCCCTTTGCGGGTCACCAGGATGACATCGTCCTTGTCCGTGGCCAGGCAAACCGATACCAGCTCGTCTTTTTCAGCGAGGTCCATTGCTATCAGGCCGCTCGAACGCACGGCGGCGAAGTTGTCTACCGCCGTCTTCTTCACCTCGCCGAGCTTGGTGGCCATGACCATGTATGTTCCCGGCATCAGGCCGGTGGTGGCGACCATCGCCGTGACCCGCTCGCCCTCAGCGATGGACAGGAGATTGATTATCGCCAGGCCTTTAGACGTGCGCGTGCTGCCGGCGGGTATCTCGTGGCACTTTAAATAATAGACTTTTCCTTTGTCGGTAAAGAAAAACAAATCGTCGTGCGTGTCGGCCACGGTCAGGATCATCACCGCGTCCTCTTCGCGCGTCACCTGCCCGATGATGCCCTTGCCGCCGCGGTGCTGCACCACGTAGTTGCGCGAAGAAATTCTCTTGATAAAGCCGCGACTGCTCAGCGTCACCACGACCCTCTCGTGGGGGATGAGGTCTTCCTCGGTGAAATCGAGCTTGCCCTGCTCCTGGATTGCCGTGCGGCGCTTGTCACCGAACTTCGATTTCAGGGCCGCGGTCTCTTCTTTGATCACGGACATGATCCTCTTGGGATTGGCTAGCAGGTCTTCGAGGTAGGAGATGGTCTTGATGACCTCGGCATATTCGTCCTGGATCTTCTGCCGTTCCAGCCCGGCCAGGCGGCGCAGCTGCATATCGAGGATGGCCTGGGCCTGGAGCTGACTGAGGCCGAAGCGGGACATCAGGTTCTTGCGGGCGGCCTCGGCCGTCTCGGACTCGCGTATCGTCTTGATGACCGCGTCGATGTTGTCCAGCGCTATCCTGAAGCCTTCCAGGATGTGCGCCCTGGCCTTGGCCTGTTTTAGTTCGTATTTGGAGCGGCGGGTGATCACCACGCGGCGGAAATCGACGAAATACTGCAGCGCCTCCCGCAGGCTGATGACGCGCGGCTGGCCGTCTACCAGCGCCAGCATGTTCACGAAGAAGGACGACTGCATGGCGGTATGCTTGTAGAGATTGTTGAGGACCTTCTCCGGCTGGGCCTCGCGCTTCAGCTCGATGACAATGCGCATCCCCTGCCGGTCGGACTCGTCGCGGAGGTCGCTGATGCCCTCGATTTTCTTTTCGCGGACGAGGTCGGCCATGGTCTCGATGAGGGCGGCCTTGTTGGTCTGGTAGGGAAGCTCGCTGACCAGTATCTGGCGGCGGCCGCCCGCGCTGACGCTGGTGATATGGGCCTTGGCCCGCACCACCACCTTGCCGTGACCGGTGGCGTAGGCGTTGCGGATGCCCTCCACCCCCATGATAATGCCGGCGGTGGGGAAATCGGGGCCTTTGATCAACTTACCCAGCTCTTCTATCGTGGCCTGGGGATTGTCGATGAGATAGGCGATGCCGTCGCAGACCTCGCTCAGGTTGTGCGGCGGGATGTTGGTGGCCATGCCCACGGCGATGCCGGCGCTGCCGTTTACCAGCAGGTTGGGCAGCCGCGCCGGTAGAACGGTCGGCTCCTGGAGGCTGTCGTCGAAGTTCGGCATGAAGTCGACGGTCTCTTTTTCGATGTCGACCAGCATTTCCTCGGCGATCCTGGCCAGGCGTGCTTCGGTGTAGCGCATGGCGGCGGGGGGGTCGTTATCGACGCTGCCGAAGTTGCCCTGCCCGTCCACGAGCGGATAACGCATGGAGAAATCCTGGGCCAGCCGTACCAGGGCATCGTAAACGGACGAATCACCGTGAGGGTGATATTTCCCCAGCACGTCGCCCACGATGCGCGCGCATTTACGTGTGGGCCCGTTGGGCCGCAGCCCCATATCGTTCATGGAATATAAAATGCGCCGGTGCACCGGCTTGAGCCCGTCGCGCACGTCCGGCAGGGCCCTCGAAACGATGACGCTCATCGCGTAATCGAGGTACGAGGTCTTCATCTGCTCTTCGATATTGATGGGTACTGGCTTTGTCTCGGATACCATGGCCTCCCGACCTCCTATTCGTTGTCCGCGCCCGTGTCATCCTCGGGTTCCGAGGACTCCTCGGGCAATACTTCGATTTCATCCCCACCGATGATGGTGTAACCGGACTCGTCTTCTTCCTCGTCCTCGGGTTCGATCTTCAATAGCTTGTCGCCAACGTAGGGGCGGAACTCCTCCATGCCGCGTGGTGGGAAGGACAGCTTTCCGGCCTGGCTGGGGTGCTGATAGGTCTCCCGGACCATCACGGTCATGCCGTCCGCGGTGGACTTGACGACGACCGCTGAGTATTTGTTGCCGCCGAGCATCAGCCGTATAAGGCGCTGGGTATGTTTCGGCTCAACTTTGCCCAGGTATTCGTCCCGCCCGTTTTCTACCACCAGCGACGAGCCTTCGATCTTCAGTGCCGCTTTGTCCCCGGCCACGGTCAGGGCGCGTTTTTCTTTCTGCGCCAGCTCTAATAGCGTGACCACGCCCGCCTTGCCGATCTCCTCGATGAACTGCTGTGGTTCGACCTTGTCCGTCTCGATCGCTGCCTTGACCGACCCCTTGAGGTCGTTGAGGCGGCGCAGGTTGCGGTTGGCGATAGCGTTATATCGGTCGCGCTTTACCGACTGGCCGTAGGCCTCCTTGGCCTGGGCATAATTACCCAGCTCCATGTAAGCCCGGCCGAGCCGGTTGAACGCATCGACCTCCTCCGGAAAGCTGCCGATGATCTCCTTGTTGACCTCGACGGCTTCCTGCCAGCGTGCCTGCATGGCTAGGTCGATGGCGTCCTTGCTGCGCTGCTGCTTATATCTTAAAAGTTTTTCGTCTTCACGCGTCATCGCTTTCCCCGGTATATCTAAATTATAAAATTATCCTATTCTACACCAGTGAGGTTAGTCATACAAGGGGGTACCAGGTACCATTAACCCGTTTGACAAATAGCTCCGGCAGTAGATACAATCTATTGAGAGGCTGTTATAAATTTTAAAGGAGTTAACCCTAAAATGCAAGATAGCACCATGGTTGAGCAATCCAAGGTCAAAGACGTCCTCGACAAAGTGCGCCCCTACCTGGTGAGGGACGGCGGGAACGTGGAGCTGGTGGGAGTGGAGGGGGGCACCGTGAAGGTAAAGCT
>DAIQQC010000098.1:0-5343 GCA_036787005.1 Dehalococcoidales bacterium
CTTGTTACTTGCTACTTGTTACTTGTTACTTCTCTACGTCAGCATCCCGTAGTCGAGCGGGAATAGCCCGGCCGTCTGGTTCTTAGCCGCGTCGGAGGCCAGGTAGAGCGCCAGCGCCGCTACGTCGTCCGGTTCCCCGAACCGCCCGATGACCGTCTGGCTCAACATCCTGTCATTTACGCCGGGCATTTGCAGGAACGGGTCGGACAGCCGGCTGTGCACCCAGGCGGGCGCTATCGAGTTGACCCTGATGTTCCACTTGCCCCATTCTTTGGCCATGACGCGCGTCATGTGGATGACCGCCGCCTTGCTGATGCAGTAGACGCCGAGTGTCTCTTCCGTCCTGATGCCCATGTACGACGTGATATTGATTATACTGCCGCCGCCCTGCGCTTTCATAATGGGGGCGATGAGCTTGCAGAGGAAGAACGGCCCTTTGACGTTGACGCTCATGACGTTGTCCCACTGCCATTCCTCGACTTCCGTCAGCGGCACCATGAAGCTGGAGCCGGAGCTGTTGACGACGATATCTATCCGCCCGAAGTCTTTCATGATGTTGTCTACCAGCGCCTTGGAGTTGTCCAGCTTGCCGATGTGCGAAGCCATCCCCACGACCTTCCCCCCCGATTTCTCTTTAATTTCCGCGGCGGCTTTATCGAGGTTCTCCTGCTTGCGGCTGCTGATTATCACGTTCGCTCCGGCCAGGGAATAAGTCTCGGCTATGGCCTTCCCGATGTCCCCCGCCCCGCCCACGACCAGGGCTACCTTACCTTTCAGAGAAAACTGCGATACGTCCATGCTTTGCTCCTTATCACTGATATTCTATTTGTCGTTAGGGATACGAATCCACTTTGAGATCAATTCTTCTTCGCTCTTAATAATACCATTCTCGCACATGGCTGCCACATTGGTAAGAACTATTAGTTTATAAGGCATACCATGAATATCCTTGGCAAAAATTTCTGCTTCGCCTTTGTCTGAAAAAAACACGTCCTTTTGAGTGTTTTGAGGACCATATTCCTCCTGGATAAGTGCAAGTATTTTTGATTCTCCAATAGTTAGTTTTCTACTTCCCATCCCTGGATTACTCACACATCTTTTTAGTTTTTTATTCTACCTTGATTATGCATGCGTCCGCCTGCGCCAGGCCGCCGCATAGCGACCCCATGGCGTAGCCGCCGCCGCGCCGCCTGAGCTCGTACATCAGGTTCATGATGATGCGCGCGCCGCTGGCGGTGTTGGGGTGCCCTATCGCGATGGCGCTCCCCAGCGGGTTCATCTTGTCGAACATCTTCTTGTACCTGGCGCTATCGCCTTCGGCGGCCACTTTCATCGATACCAGCGGCACCGCCGCGAAGGCTTCGTTGACTTCCAGCAGGGCCATGTCGTCCCAGGTCAGGCTGGCTTTCTTTAGCGCCTTGAGCATGGCGATCCCCGGCCCTTCCGGCATCCGGCTGGCATTGCTGGCGATGGATGTTGAAGCGATGATGATCCCGAGGACCTTCAGCCCCAGCTCTTTGGCCCGTTTGCGGGTCATCAGCATGATGGCCGTGGCGCCGTCGTTGAGCCCCGGCGAGTTTCCCGCCGTGATCATGCGGGTGTTATATATTGCCTTGAGCTTGGTCAGCCCCTCGATGCTGGTATCGGGCCGGTACTGCTCGTCGATGTCCAGTATCTTGGGATCGCCCTTGGGCTGGGGTATGGGGAGAGGCATGATCTCCTCTTTGAATTTGCCCTCTTTCCAGGCCTGGCCGTAGTTCTGGTGGCTGCGCAGTGCCCACTCGTCCAGGTCTTTACGGGTGAACCCGTATTCGTTGGCGACGTTGTCCGTATCTACTGAGACGGGGTTAAAGTCCTTGTAACCGAGGGCGTACAGCGGGTCTTCCATCTTGACGTCCCCCATGCGGAAGCCGTTGAACCTTAGCCCCCTGACCACCATCGGCGATTGCCCGAAGGAGGTCGCCCCGCCCGCTATCGCCGCGTCGATCTCCCCGGCCGCCATTTCCATGGCCGCCAGCTTGACCGCGTGCATGGCGGAGACGCAGGCCATGTCGAATGATATCGATACCGTCTCGTGGGGCAGGCCCGCCTTGATCAGCGACTGCCTGGCGGCGACGGGTGTGTACGGGTCGCGGCACGCCGAGGTGTCCCCGACCCCCCAGAAGACCTCGTTGATCACGTTCGGCTTAACTCCCGTCCTCTTTATCACTTCCCGCATCGGTATCGCCCCGAGTTCATAGTAGTCGATGTCCCTCAGCGACCCCCCGAATCTCCCGAACGGCGTCCTTGCCGCCGCAACAATTACGACATCCTTGTCATTTGCCATTTTACCCTTCCTTTTCTAGTTTTTCTTTTCCGCTTCCACGAAGAAATGGATGGTGGTGGTGCTATCGAAATAGTCCTGGATTTGCTGTAGTTTTATAATGTTGTATTCCGCCAGTAGCTCGATTATGTCCTTGTGCTCCAGGAAAGTATGGGGTATCCCTTCTTCTATACCATAGTGCCTGATGATGGTGTAGTCGTCGACTATGCTATTATCGGCGGCACGGAACGACGGATTGCTCTTGGAGTTGAACGTGATATAAAGCTGGCCGTTCTCTTTCAGCATGGCGGTTATTTTCCTGATGACCTTTTTCAGCCCGGCGTAGTCGGTATGGAATATGGAGTGGAAACCGAGGACGCAATCGAAAGAGTTTTTCTTAAAAGGCAGCTCCAGCATGTCGCTAACGACTGTCTTTATCTTTCCGTCCAGCTTCCTTTTCTTCGCTTCTTTCTTCAGCTGTTCGATTCCCTCGGGAGAGATGTCCGTGGCAGTTACGTCGAACCCCATCTCCGCCAGGAACAGCGCATGTCGCCCTCTCCCGCAGCCGATGTCCAGGACGGTCTGTTTCTTTAGTTCCTTCCATCTTAAAGCCACCGGCAGGAACTCGTCCGAGGCTATATTCCAGTATTTTTCCGAGACCTGGGACCAGTCCCAGCCCTTGGACGCTACCGATTTCCCCACCAGGTAATCCTCTCGTAACAACGTCATCCCCTATTTCTTGGTGTAGTCGTAAAAACCCCGCCCGGTCTTCCGCCCCAGGTCGCCGGAGCGTACCATGTTCTTTAACAGCGGCGCCGGCATCAGCCTCTCGCCGAACTCCGCGTACATCGTCTCCAGCCCGTGCATCACCACGTCCGCCCCCGCCAGGTCGCACAGCTCCAGCGGGCCCATCGGGTGGTTGAGGCACAGTTTGATGGCTTTATCTACCTCTTCCGGCTTGTTGCCGTCCATGACGCACCAGAACGCCTCGTTCATCAGGGCGTCCACCAGCCGCGACACGATAAATCCGGCGTAGTCCCGCGCTTCGCAGGGCTCCTTGCCGATTTTCCTGATGTATTCTTTGGCCGCTTCGAGCGTCGCCGGTGCGGTCAGCCGGCCCGGTATGACCTCGACGCCCTTCATGACCGGCACCGGGTTCATGAAGTGGATGCCGATTACTCTTCCGGGGTTTTTGGTCACGGCGGCGATTTCCCCTATCGGCAGCGACGACGTGTTGGTAGCCAGGATCGCGTCTGCTTTGCATATCATGTCGAGTTGTTTAAATATGTTCTTCTTCAGGTCCAGGATTTCCGGCGCTGCTTCGACGACCAGGTCGGCGTCTCCGGCGTCTTTATTGTCCGTCGTGGTCTTAATGCGGGCGATGATGGCCGCTTTTTCGCTTTCCTGCATCGTCCCCTTCTTCACCGAGCGGCCCAGGCTGTTGTCGATAGCCGCCATGCCCTTTTGAACGAACTCATCCTTGATATCAGACATCGTCACATCATAGCCCGCCTGCGCGCTTACCTGGGCGATGCCGTTGCCCATCGTCCCCGCCCCGATGACAAACACTTTCTTTATCGCCATCTGTAAATCCTCCTTAGATATTCTTGTATTGTGTCACCTCACCCCTTTGATCCCCCTCTCCAGAGGAGAGGGGGAAGGGATTTTAGAGAGGGGGTGAAACCCCCTCTCTTTTTTTCTCCCCCTTCCCTCCATAAATTCCTGAGGGAAGGGGGACAGGGGATAGGTCACCAATTTCTCTACTTATTCTTAAAGGCCGCCTTCCTCTTCTCAAGGAAGGCCTTCATACCCTCTTTCTGGTCTTGTGTCGCGAAGCAGAGCGCGTCGCAGCGGGCTTCCATGTCGAGTCCCGAGTTAATATCCGTATTGAGGCCGGTGTTGATCGCCAGCTTGGCCATCGCCAGTACCGGCCCGCTCTTGACTGCTAGCTTGGCCGCCCAGGCCGCTGCTTCTTCCGCCAGCTTTTCCGGCGGGACGACTTTGTTTACCAGGCCGATGCTCAATGCCGTGGCGGCATCGATCATGTCCCCCAGGAAGATCATCTCTTTAGCTTTGGCCGCCCCGATGAGCCGCGGGAGTCGCTGCGTGCCGCCGGCCCCCGGTATCAGCCCCAGGTTTATCTCCGGCTGGCCGAACCTGGCCTTCTCCGAGGCGATGCGCAGATCGCAGCACATCGCCAGCTCGTTGCCGCCCCCTAATGCGTACCCGCTGATAGCCGCGATGGTCGGCTTGCCCAGCGACGCGATGCGGTCGGACGCCTTGCGGATGGTGGCCATGAACTGCTGTATCTCCAGCGTGTTCATATTGGCCATCTCGGCCACGTCCGATCCCGCCGCGAAGGCTTTTTCCCCGCTGCCCCTGAGGATGACCGCCCGCACTTCGTCGTCGTTTTCGATCGTTTCAAAGACGTCGTAAAGCTCGTTGTAAACGGTGGAGTTGAGGGCGTTCAGGGTTTCCGGCCGGTTAAGCGTCACCGTCCCGATGCCGTCTTTTTTCCCGTAAAGTAAAGTCTGGTAAGTCATGGCATTGTCTCCTCTCTGCGCGCACGGAGTTTGGCGGAGTGCGTAATTGTTTCAATCGTTAGAGGTGATTGGGACTCGACCTGAGGGATTTTCTCTTGATATTTTAAGCTTTTTTCCGTTCGAGTGTCAAGGCGAGGTCTAGTTCGGTAGCACGAAATGGAGTCTATTCAAAATACAGGGATTAGTCCGGCTTGCTTGCATAGTTCGTTGGCAGTGATCCTATCGAATATCCTGTGTCTTTTTACAGGAATCGTTTTAGTACCGTCGCTATAGATTGAGTGTTTTTTGCCCTCGCGAAGGAGAGTAAAACCGTTGGCTCTGAGATATTTTTACGAGGTCGCCGCGCTTGACGGACACGTTATGCCTCGACGAGCATTTGCTCCAGCAAATCTCCACCGGCCGGAATCTCACGCTTTTGTTGACGGTAGGCTAGTATCATTTCATGTAAGGCGTCCCGCAGCATGGCGCGGCACTCTTCAATGGTCTTCGCCTCGGTGA
>DAIQQC010000099.1:0-5194 GCA_036787005.1 Dehalococcoidales bacterium
CGCAGTCGAAGGGTTTACCCCCTGAGCGTAGCCGAAGGGTTTGCACCCCTGAGCGCAGTCGAAGGGTTTACCCCCTGAGCGTAGCCGAAGGGTTTGCACCCCTGAGCGCAGTCGAAGGGTTTACCCCCTGAGCGTAGCCGAAGGGTTTGCACCCCTGAGCGTAGTCGAAGGGTTTATTCTATTTTAGTATCTTACCGCCGAGCAGCGGCAGGTGAGGCAGCGCCGCGCTTCGTCAACGCAGGTCTTCTTGTCTTTAAAGCCCAGGTTGACCTCCGTAAAGCTGCTCTTGCGGGCTGCGGGCGCCGAGAATTCCGGCGCGAGCCGCGTCTCTTTGGTATATTCCCTCAAGTGGAACTGGAAGGCGGGCTCGGTGACGTCCGCCAGGATGGGTTCCGGAAGGGCGGGCGGGAGTTCGACGCCGCGCAGGTAGCAATCTATCGCGATGGCGCCTTTCTTGCCGTCGGCCATCGCCTCGATCATCGTGCCCTGGCCGCGGGCGACGTCGCCGCCGGCGAACACGCCGGCCACGCTTGTCGCCAGGCTGCGGCTATCTTTGGTCTCGATGGTGCCCCTCTTGGTGGCTTTGACTTTGCTGTCCTTCATGAAGGACAGGTCCACCCTCTGGCCGATGGCCGTGATGACCATGTCGGCGTCGATTTTCTTGGTCGCTTTTTCGTCGTAAACGGGCGCGAACTGGCCGGCTGCGTTATAGCAGGTGACGCAGCGCTTGAGCTCGACGCCGGCGACCTTGCCCGATTTGGCGATGATCGCCTTCGGGCCCCAGCTCATGTCGACGTTGATGCCTTCCTCGATGGCCTGTTCGATTTCCTCGTTCTGGGCGGGCATTTCGTCTTTGCTGCACTCGAGGCAGGTAACCAGGACGCTGCCGGCGCCGAGGCGCAGGGCGGACGAGGCCACGTCCATGGCGACGCTGCCGCCGCCCACTACCACGACTTTCTTGCCGACCTTCGGTTTCTTGCCCAGGTTGACGTCTTTCAGGAACGCCAGCGCCTGGAGAACGCCGGCTGAGTCCTCGCCGGGCACGTTAAGCTTGGCGCTGTTCTGCGAGCCTACTGCTACGAACACGGCGCTGTAGCCTTTCTTGAGCAGGTCTTCCGGGTTGCCCACCGGGCTGCCGGTCTTGATTTCGACGCCCATCTTCTTCAGGGCCTCGATTTCCCAGTTGACTACTTTCCGCGGCAGGCGGTGTTCCGGTACACCGAAGGCCATCATGCCGCCGGCGACGCTGGCCGCCTCGAAGACGGTTACCGCGTATCCCTTCTTGATCAGGAAGTAGGCGGCGGTCAGCCCGGCGGGGCCGGAGCCGACCACGGCTACTTTCTCTTTCTTGGTGATTGGCAGCTTCTCCGGCAGCGACTGCTTTTTAAGGTAGTCCGGCAGGCCTTCCGCCATCACGGTATCGGCCACGTACCGCTTGATGCCGTTGATGCTGATGGGGTCGTCGAGCTTGCCGCGGTTGCATTCCTTCTCGCAGGGGTGCGGGCAGACGCGCCCTATCACTCCCGGGAACGGGATATACTGTTTGATATAGCGGTACGACTCGTCCAGTTGGCCGCGTGAGGCCATCAGCACGTAGGCGTTGATGTCCAGCCCGGCCGGGCACTTGTTCTGGCAGGGGGGCATGAAAGGCTCGGGCAGGGGACGGAGTACCTGCGCCGTCGTGGCAGAGTTGTATTTCGGGTCGTATTTTTCGCGGCCGATGTTCGGGTTGACCGCGCAGCGGATTGCCAGGCCGCGGTTGAACCGGGCCAGGCAGACGTTGCAGCGCAGGCAGCGGACAACTTCGTCGATTTTCCCGGTTTCCCATTTGACCGGAGTCCGCTGGTCAGCTACGAGCTGGCGCCCCATGGTGATGGCGTCCGCCCAGCCGTTGCGCAGGACTTCCTCGGCCAGGTACGGGTCGTGCTGCCCGGGGACGATTAGGGGTATCTTTAGCTCGGGTTTGAAATGCTTGGCGTGTTCGATGAAGTCATGTTGGCTCTGCGGGAAGAAATAATGCCGGGCTTCGTACGAGCCGTCGGAGAGGTGGATATAGCTGGCGCCGAGCTCCTCGCACCACTTGGCTACCTGTATCAGTTCTTCCTCGTGGATGGCGCCGGGCATGTGCTCGTCGCCGCTGAGGCGGATGCCCAGGCAGAAGTCCGGCCCGACCCTTTTTCTGGACGCTACCAGCAGGTTTTTCAGGAAGCGGAAGCGGTTCTCCAGCGAGCCGCCGTATTCATCGGTGCGCTGGTTGGACCGCGGCGATAGGAACTGGTGGATGAGGTAGCCGTGCGGGCTGTGGAACTCTACCGCGTCATAGCCGCAGATCCTGGCGGCAGCCACGGCGGTCGGGAAGGTCTCTTCCATGTAGTGTATTTCTTCCATGGTCAGCACTTTGGGAGGAGTGGTGGCGCCCAGTGTCTGTGCCTTGGTCTCGTAGCCGCGTGGCATGATCCTCAATTCATAGTCCTGCGGCCGTTGCGACGGTATGGCGGAGGGCGCGGCCGGCGTTTCGCCGGAGGTCTTGCTCGAGCCCTGGCGGCCGAAGCTGGGTGTGATCTGGATGAACGCCTTGGCGCCGCACTGCTTGATGCCCTCGGCTAAGTTGGATTGCCCCTCGTAGTAGGAGCGGCCGCTGATGCGCGGGTTGCCGAAGCTGGTGGTCTTGGCCCCCCAGTCGGTCGCGAAGGTGCACTCGATGGTGATGAAGCCGGCGCCGCCCTCGGACCGCCCGGCGTAGGAGTAGATGCACTCTTCACGGATGAACCCGTTCTGGTCGGCCCCGCCGGTGGTAGTGCAGGAGCCGCCGATTCTGTTTTTTATCTCTAACGGCCCCAGTTTGATGGGCGAAAACAATATAGGGAATTCTGTTGACATATTCTCCTTTCCTTATTTATTGCTTATTTAACGCGTCTCCTGGACGCATCGATACCTAGTATCCTGGCCAGGTTCAGACCGAAGATTTTGCGCTTGACTTCATCGGTCACCGGCGCAAAGCCGTAACCTTTCTGCAGGTCTTCCGGCATTTCGAACGTTCTCAGCCCGAGTATCGCTTCCCGGAAAAGCCCGCCGGGTCCGTAGAAGTCAGTGCCCCAGACGATGCGGTCCGGTCCGGCAAACTGTATCGCCTCCCCGATGATCTCCGCCAGCCGCCGTGGCGCGGCTCGATACCACGGCATGATCAGCGAAAAACTGATGTATACGTTGGGATGCGATAGCGCCACCATGTTCAGGTCGTGGCAGAGCGGCCAGCCGGCATGGAACGCGATGACCTTAAGGTCATAGAAGTCGTTTACGACGTCGTCCAGCAGGACGGGCAGGCAGTATTTAGCCTTGCCCGGGGGGCACCAGCTCCAGCCGGTATGGATGGATACGGCGGCTCCCAGCTCTTCGCATCGTTTGTAGAAAGGCCATATCCTCTCGTCGTTGATATAGGTGTCTTCCGGGGGATAGAACTTGAACAGCTTGACGCCTCTCTCCTGTGCCAGGTAATCGAGCTCCCAGAGCACGTCTTTCATGCTTCTCTTGATAAACGGGCCTACGTTGGCCTGGACGATAAACCTGTCCGGGTATTTTTCCGCGGCAGCCAGCAGATGGCCGTTGGTCGACCACTTGGTGGCATAGCCCGTGGTCTCCATCATGGATTCCGGAAGGATACAGGCCATGTCCACGCCGTAGCGGTCGAGGTACACTATCAGCTGGTCTTCTTCCGCCATTTCCGATTTTTCACCTTTGGTCACGGGCGGCTCTTTCCAGCTCTGGCCGGAATGGTGAGGAACGGCATTGAAGGCGCGGGCGGTTTCTGCTGTGCCCCAGACCCACTTCCTGTATTCGGGGAAGTAGTTGAAGTATTTCTTGTTCGCCTCGCCGCTGATATGGCATTCGACGTCTATCTTGAAATAGTCGTCTTTAACGAATTCCGGGAACTTCTTCGCAGGTTCGGCCATTGTTTACTCCTTTGGACTGCGGCGTCTCTATTTCTTTTCCGCCGGTTTCTCCGGGCGGTAGCTGCGGAAATACTTGGTCTTATTCAGGCGCTCCTCGTATTTCTCGTGCATCTTGTGGAAGGCTTCCCTCTCGCCCATGGTCTCGCGGTCGCGGATGAACATGAGTTCTTTCTCATCCTCGCTGTACTTGAGGTTGGTGGAGAAGGTGTGGTAAAGGATGACCTCTTTGAGGTTGGTCAGGCCCAGCCGGCTTAACATGTGGCGGCGGGCGAATTTGCCCATGACCACGCAGTCGCGGGGGAGCAGGGAGATGGCGGCCGCCAGGTTGTGGACTTCATCTACCAGGTCCGCTTCGGGGACGGCCTTGGTCACGTAGCCAGCTTCCTCGGCCTCGTCGCCGCTGATGGTGCGGCCGGTCAGCAGGATTTCCTCGACCTTCTTGGTGTGGCCCATGACCAGCTCGAGAGGCAGGGTGGGCAAGCCGCCGAAGGCGAGCCGCTGGCCCATCTGGGAGAATTTGGCATTCTTGGCGCAGACGACGATATCGGCTGCCTTGGTGATGTACAGCCCGGCCTCGATAGCCCAGCCGTGCACCTGCACCATGACGACCTTGTTGCAGTCCAGGATCGCCTGCGGGAACCCGTAGAGCTGGTCCTGGTCGGTCTGGAGCCTGATTCTCTGGCTGGGTTTAACGCCCTTGGCGCCGCCGTAAACGCGGTAGACCATGGAGAGGTCGAACCCGGCGCAGAAGTTCCTGCCGGCGCCTCTAAAGATCACCACGTTGCAATCGTCATCGTGGTTGATCTCCCACATCGCCTTCTTAATGTCGCCGGTCATGTACTCTTCGCCGATGCTGATGCAGTTGTTCTTGTCCGCCCGGTTCAGGGTAAGGTAGGTGACCTTGGGATACTCCTCGTCCTTTTCCAGGAGTATCGATTCGAATGTTGGGTAAGACATAAGCTTTCCTCCGACTTTTTATTTTGTATACTGATCCGCGTGCATATCTGACCGCGCCGGCCTGTCTTTGGCGGGGGGTCAGGGTCATCGGTTAGGGGAGGATTTCAACTGCTGTCGCTGCCGTAGATAGGCTGAGGTAACGTGACAAGCCCCGGATAGAGCGAGTATAGCTTTTTACGTCCCTTTAGCAGTCCCATCTCACCACTACAGCAGAAATAATGCCGTATTATTTTAACGTAAATTGAGAAGCGATGTCAAACAAATCTATTTAGGGCCTCGTTTGCTTA
>DAIQQC010000035.1:0-17495 GCA_036787005.1 Dehalococcoidales bacterium
GCTATTTTCACTTAGAATAAGTTAGCCGTGCCGAAGTGGCGGAATGGCAGACGCGGCGGTCTCAAAAACCGTTGGGGGGCAACCCTCGTGTCGGTTCGACTCCGACCTTCGGCACCAGGGAAACTGGCGGCGGACACAGCCCGATGGTATAATCGGGCCATAGCGTATCCCCGGGGGGTGAAAGGACCGAGGACCAAGATGATGTCGATGTACTGCCCCAAGTGCAACGCGGAAAGCAAGCTCTCATTCGTCGGGGACAGCTACGAAGGGCCGCGCCGCTGCTGGAAATGCCACGAGTTGTTCCGGATCAAGATAAAGAACAACGTACTGGTGGCGTGCGAGCCGCTGAGCGAGGAAGAACTGAAGCAGATGGAGGAGATCAACGCCCTGAAAAACAAGTTCAGGCGAGAGTAAGCCCGGAAAAGGATTGGAACTTTATTTCTTGGAGGCCTGTTTCTTCGCCCGCCGGGCAAGCTCTTCCCGCTTGGCCTTCAGCTCGATAAGACGAAAAACCGTTTTGGCTTTCCCTGCGATTACAAAGCTTTCCATTTATTTTACCCCCTGCCCGGGAATTCCATGCCCGGGGAACTTGAATTTCCTTGACTCTTCTTTCATTTACGTTAACAAGCATAACAACACATCATAAATATCCACATAAAATATATAAACATTAACTAAACTAATCTTAAGAATTCATAAAGAAAGATTACGGAAACATAACAGGGGCGGGGTATAAAATACTATTGACAAGAAAGTCATAAAGATATATAAATATGCTGCGACGTGCCCCGCAAGGGAGGCAGGACATGGTAAAGACGACTGAACAGGCGATACAGCCCGGGTATTGCGTAGCGGTGCACCTGACGCCCGATACCGCGCCGGAGTGCTGCTACCTGGGAGTGGTGGAGACGGTGGACGAGCACGGCATCCTGATCAATTTAGTGCACTGGGACGACAAGCTGGACATGCTGGGGGGATATACGGAAAGCCTGTTCGTGCCGTGGGTGAACATCAACTCGATGCTCATCAGCACGGAAAGGCAGCCTACCCGGCGGTTCATGACCGACCGGGCGCGTAAATGGAAGGCACAGGTCGAAGGGATGCACGACAGGGAAGAGACCATCGTGAAGAAAAGGTCTTCATCAAGGTAAGGCTATTTAACAATTATCATCTTCAAATATACGCGACGGCAGCGGCTTCATTTTTTCTACTTTTCTCTCACCCCCTTACCCCTCTCAAACAGTTTTATGTTAGATGCTCGAAATATCTCTTGTTTGAAAGGGGGAACAAAGAAAGAGGGGTTGCACCCCTCTTTGACTTGAAACGGGCTGTAGAGGGGATTAAGGGGTGAGGTCAATAATTAGTTATTAGCCGCGAACGGTATCATAGTCGTATTGTCCGGGACAGGCCGGGATGATATAATCTACGGGTAACGCTGGGGAGTCGTCTAGCGGTAGGACAGCGGACTTTGGATCCGTTTATCGAAGGTTCGAATCCTTCCTCCCCAGCCAGGCTATTTCACGAATTCGAAGGCCAGTATCATCACATCGGCGAAATCCTGCTGAAGATCCTGCAGGTCATCGAACAAAGAAGCGTCCTCATCATTCAGTTTCCGCTCAACCTCCCGCAACCCCGCGACCGTTTTCCTGGCCCTGGTATTTATCTCGCCTCCCAGGATACGCGCGTCTTCAAGAGCCAGCTTTGAACTATCAGCAAGCTTATCGATCAAGACCCTGGCGCCGCCGTAACCAGCCGCGGGTAAATCGTTGGCGGTCTTCTGGCGGTACTGCGCCAGCGCGACGACGGAGTTCCTCGCCCAGGAGTGAACCCGGTTCACGGCGCGCCCGCGCTGGAACTGCCTGAAGCTGATATAGAGCAGCGCCAGGGCCGCCAGGACGACGACTCCGCTGATGAGTTCGGCATTATTCCAGATAAAGTCGAAGACGCTGAAAACGACCGAGCTACCGGCAAAAAAGTCGTAAATCGAGCGGAAAAACCCTTCATTACCCCGGAAAGTCCAGACCACGATGATGAGGATAACGACAAACTCGAAGGCAAGCAGCCCGATGAAATAGGGAAGCCGCCGGCCGAACATGGCTTTCATGCGTCTATTATAACACCAAATATCGGCGGCAAGTAACCACCGGCGCGCGGTGGAAAAAGGGCGGCAGTAAAGCAAATATTTACGGATAATTAACATGTTTTTAATGAAAATTTATGCTCGGTTAATAACGCAGGCGCTAGAATTTAGTAGTCAATATCAGTTAAGTAATGTGACGTCCGGAATATTACGGTGTATATCGTAAAGTGAGGGCGGCACAAACAACGCAAACATCACGAGATAAGATAGGGGTAGATTATGGTACTTGTCTTTAACAAAAACAAAAAGCAGCCACAGCTACGGAACAACGGCAACGGCCACGCGGAAATGAGAGAGTACCAGACGAGAATCGGGCTCCTCTGCGACATCGCCGAAGAAGCCAACTCCATTACCCAGGTAACCACGCTCCTGGAAAGGATCCTAAAAGTAACGCAAAACACGGTCGGCTCATCGATCGCCGCCCTGTTCCTGATGGACGACACCAAAGCTAGGGTACACCTGCCGATAACGGTCAGTAAATACGAAGACGACACGACACGCCGGGCCATGGTCATCGAGTCCGAGATAGTCAGTCTGGCAGCCGGCGGCGTCACCGCGCTGAAGATCAATAACGTCGGCGCGGACCCGCGTTTCAACCCGAAAGGCTATAAAACACCGGACCTCGCCGTGAAGTCGGTCATCGCGGCCCCCGTATTGAAGGGGAAAAAGGTCATCGGCGTTATCATGGCGGCCAACAAAGAGGGCGGCACCGGTTTCAGCGAGCGCGACTACGAGGTGCTCAAGGGGTTCGCCGCGACGGAAGCCCTGATACTGCTGGTATCGCTGGAAAAAACGGCCATCGAAAACGTCAACAGCCTCAACCCGGCGCTACTGGAAGGCTACCGTAACGCCGTCAACGAGCTGGCCAGCACCATCGACGTGAAAGACGACCACGTTTACGAACACGCCAGGCGCGTCAAGGACTATGCCCTGATGGCGGCCGCCTCGCTATCGCTGAACCCCGGGGAGTTGCAGGCCATCGAATTCGGGGCCTTACTGCACGACATCGGCAAAATAGGCATCGATGGCGAGATACTGCGCAAACCGGGCCCGCTGACCGACGAGGAATGGAAATTCATTTACACCCACCCGCAAAAAGGGGCCGATATCCTGAAAGATATACCTCACCTGAAGGAGGCCACGAACATCGTCCTCAGCCACCACGAAAAATACGACGGGACGGGGTACCCTAAAAAGCTCAAGGGCGAAGAAATACCCATCGGGGCCAGGCTGATAGCGGTAGCCAACGCGTTCGATACCATGACCACCGACCACCCGTACCGCGCCGCTTTAAGCGCCGGCGAAGCCATCAAAGAGCTGGTCAACGCTACGGGGTCGCAGTTCTGTCCCAGATGTATCGAGGCATTCATCTCGGCGTTCAACAAGCAACGTGTCAATCAGCAGGTAAAGACGATCCCCGGCGACGCTAAAGCGAAAGCGGCCAGGCCGACCCCAACACAGATCACGCAGGTCCAGACGGAGAGCCAGAATGCCGCTAAGAACCTCATCATCAATGTAAAAAAAGACTCTAAAGAGATCAAGACCCTCAGGGAAAAGGCGGAGAGACAGGCCAGAGAGGCGAAAGCCAGGAATGAGAAGGACGCCCGCGAGGCGAAAATCAAGGCCGAGAAAGCAGCCAGAGATGCGAAGACCAGGTCCCAGAGAAACGCTGAGTCAGCCAAAATACTAAAAATAAAGTCGGAGAAAGCTGCCAGAGAAGCCAAGATCCGGGAGGCGAAGGCAACCAGAGAAGCCAGGATCAGGGCCAAGAAAGCGGCTAAAGAGGCTAAAATCCAGGCCGCAGAGGCAGCCAGAGATGCTAAAATCCGGGCCGAAAAAGCAGCCAGAGATGCTAAAATCCGGGCTGTAAAAGCAGCTAAAGAAGCGAGAATAAAAGCCAATAAAGACTCCGAAGCGGCTAAGATATTGAAAATCAGGATGGAGAAAGAAGCTAGAAAGGCTAAAATCCAGGCCGCGAAGGCAGCCAGAGATAACAAAATCCGGGCTGAGAAAGAAGCCAGAGAAGCTAAGATCAAAGCCCGGAAGGAAGCTGAAGAAGCCAGAATCCTTAAGGTAAAATCGGAAAAAGAAGCCAAAGAGGCCAAAATCACAGCTGAGAAAGTAGCTCGCGAGGCGAAACTCAATGCTCAGCAACAGGCTGAAGAGGCAAGAATCGTTAAGGTAAAATCGGAAAAAGAAGCCAAAGAGACCAAAGCCATCGCTGAGAAGATAGCTCAAGAAGCGAAGAATCAGGCTGAAAAAGCGGTTGAAGAAGCCAGAATACAAGCCGAAAAACGGGCCAGGGAAATTTCAAAGGCGAAGCAGGCGGAAAAAGAGCTGAAGGCCGCCCGTTCCAAGCAGGATACCGAGGTCTTGAAAGGGACGATACGGCTCGTGGTACCGCTGGCGGTGCCCACCGAGGCCGCCAAGAAATTCGGGCGGTACATGGAAAAGATCGAGGGCGTTAAAGTCATCATGCTCAGCCATTCCGAAGAGGAAGGCCACCTTTTCCTGGTCGGGCTGCAAAGGCCGATGACACTGATGCGCCTGATCAAAGACATACCCTTGGTAAGGAACGTGGCCAAAAAGGGCGAGACGATCTGCGTGGGCCTTAAAGAAGAGATGATCTTTTAGAGGAGCCTATCATACCCTGGAGAGGACCGGCATTGCCGCCGGGGCGAGGCGGGGCATAATATAACGGGCGAGCCGCTCGATATCGCAGGACGGTTGAGCCCCATGGTCAAAAGACACGGCCTCCGCCATATCGATCCCCAGGACAGATCCCAGGTACGACCCGAGGCCGGCCAGCGACTCGCTGGACAGGATGCCCTCGGGGTCGACGACCACGCCGGCAACCTTCTCCGTATCGATCCCCAGGTATAGAAGCGCTTTAACGATATTTTCCGCTTCCGGAAGAAATTCGAATTTACAGCTGCCGGCTATGATAACGAGGTCGCAGCCCGCCAGGACCGAACCGGCGAAAGGACCAGGGCGGAACGGAAGGTCGACGAGGAGGAAATCGGCTCCGCCCGTCCCGCCCGTCAATTCAACATCCTCCGGAGACTCAACAAGGGCCACCCGCCGGCCAGGCGCGGAAAGAACGTCCGCCAGGCAGGAAAGCAGCGTATCCATCGCCGGATTATCGCTCGAACCGATAAAGGCCACCACCCTGCGCCGGCCGGAAAGAGCGGGCTCCGGGTGTCGATAATCTATTTTTTCCGGGGCGTCTATCGTCATAAGGTCCTCCGGACAGGGTCAAATCACTCCGAATAATAAGACCGCCACCCCTGACCCGAATAGCGGGACAACCACCAAATCGGCTGGGGGAAAGCACCTAACGTCACAAAGGTAACAAACGCAATTACCGCCCGCCTGACTTTGTATCGGCGCCGATCACGGTGTATACTGTGATAAACGGACGGCATGGCATGGCAGAAGAAGAGAGCGGACTCGAAGAGCTGATGCGGCTTTCCCGCCAGTTCACGCGGCAACAGGAAGAGCACGAAGCCAGGGAAAAGCAGCGCCAGGCACAGGGCAAAAAGGTGCGGGGCGTGCTGCAGGGACTGAAAGAGCTGAACCTGGATATGGCCGTCACGCAGCTCAAAGCCGTCGCCAGGCCGGAAATCGTCAAACAGGTAAGCGCGTTAAAGAGCCAGGAAAACACGGACGTCCTGCGCAAACTGATATCAGGCATCGCGGACGAACTGGAAGACAAGCTCCGCGCGGTCCAGGTCCCTAAGGCCGAGGCGGCATCGCTGTGCAACTCGATGAGGACGCTGAACATCCTCATGGACCTGTATTTTTCAATGCAGTAGTTTATTTTTCAACAACCTCACCCCCTTGCCCCCTCTCCAAACAGTGTTCATTTTCACGACGTTTTCTTTTTGTTTGGAGAGGGGGATATGTTATTGAGAGGGGCTATCGCCCCTCTCGGTGGGACTACTCCCTTATCAAACAGGACTGATAAGACGAGAGTATCCCATAAAAAACGAGGCGTTTAAGAGGGGTTCAGCCTGAGGGTTCACCCTGAAGGGTGTAGACCCCTCTTCTTATCTTTCCCCCTCTCAAACATAAAATTATCCGAGTGGATAATAACTGCTGTTTGAGAGGGGGATTAAGGGGGTAAGCATAATCGATAACATAATCTATATGTAGATTATTTTACTTGCCCATTACTCACAGGTATAATGATAGGAGTCTGTCTGTTGATCGGAGCGAGTCTATTTAATGAAACTTGGCATCGATATAGGGTCGGTAACGGCCAAAGCGGTGGTCTTCGACGAGAACGATAATATCGTCCTGGCAAAATACGTCCGCACCAAGGGCCAGCCGGTCGAGACGATCCTGGCGGTGCTGGAAGAAATACTAAAGCAATACCCGCCGTCATCTTTTAACGCAGCCGCCGCCACCGGGACCGGCGGGCAGCTGGTCGCCTCTATCCTGGACATACCGTTCATCAACGAGATAATCGCCCAGGCAGCCGGCACCGCTCGATTTCACCCCGAAGCGCAAACGATCCTGGAAATCGGCGGCGAAGACTCCAAGCTCATCGTCTTGAAAAAAGAAGGCGCGGGAGGCATGCCTAAAGTATCCGACTTCGCCATCAACGGCGTCTGCGCCGCCGGGACGGGGTCGTTCCTGGACCAGCAGGCTTCGAGGATGGGCATACCCATAGAACAGTTCGGCGACGTCGCCATGAAGTCCGCGCAGCCGCCGCGGGTGGCGGGACGGTGCAGCGTCTTCGCCAAGAGCGACATGATCCACCTGCAGCAGGTGGGCACACCAGTGCACGATATCGTGGCGGGGCTGTGCTTCGCGATGATACGCAATTTCAAAGGACAGGTCATCCGCGGCAGGGACCTGGAGAAACCCATCGCCTTCCAGGGCGGGGTAGCAGCCAACAAAGGCATACGCCGGGCGCTGCTGGAAGTGCTGGAGATTAAAGAGAGCGACCTTATAGTACCGGAACACTTCGCGGTACTGGGGGCGGCGGGGGCGGCTCTGTCCGCCACAGCGGGCACATTGCCTGATGACGACCTGAAGCGCTTGCGGGACTACATCGCGCGGCGGGAATACAAGTTCATTACGCTCCCCTCTTTAAAGGGCGACGATTACCCGATAGAAATAGAGCCGGCAAAATGCAGCGCCAAAGAGCCTGTCGACGTCTACATCGGCGTAGACATCGGCTCGATCAGCACCAACGTGGTGGTAATCGATAAAGACAATAACGTCCTGGCGCGGCGCTACCTGATGACGGCCAGCCGGCCGATCGAAGCGGTAAAGCAGGGGCTGCTGGAGGTGGGGAAAGAGCTGGGGGACAGGGTCGTCATCAAAGGCACGGGGTCGACGGGATCAGGCCGCTACATGACCGGCGAGTTCTTCGGCGCGGACGTCATCCACAACGAAATTACAAGTCATGCTAAAGCCGCCTCGTTCGTCTGCCCGGAAGTAGACACGATATTCGAAATCGGCGGCCAGGACGCGAAATATATCAGCCTGCAAAACGGCACCATCATCGACTTCGCCATGAACAAGGTCTGCGCCGCGGGCACGGGCTCGTTCCTGGAAGAGCAGGCGGAGAAGCTCGGCATCAGCATCAAAGAAGAGTTCGGCGAAATGGGGCTGGCGTCAAAGCGGCCGCTGGACCTGGGCGAGCGCTGCACGGTGTTCATGGAAAGCCAGCAGAACTATTACAAGCAGCGCGGGGCGGACAAGCAGGACCTGGTGGGGGGATTGGCCTACTCCGTGGTGAAAAATTACCTGACCAAGGTGGTCGAAGACCGGAAAATCGGCGACCACATCCTGTTCCAGGGCGGTACTGCGTTCAACCGGGCCGTCAAGGCGGCCTTCGAGGCGGTGCTGGGCAAGAAAATCACCGTACCGCCGCAGCACGACATCCTGGGGGCTATCGGGGTGGCCATGCTGGCCAGGGAAGAGATCGAGAACAACGGTAAAAAGACGCGCTTCCGCGGCTTCGACCTGGCCGGCCGGAAATACGAGCTGTCGTCGTTCGAGTGCCAGAGCTGCTCCAACCGCTGCGAGATCCACAAGGTCGTTTTCGAAGGTGAAAAGCCGCTCTTTTACGGCTCGCGCTGCGGCAAGTGGGACAGCGCGGAAGCTAAAGAAAAAAGAAGTGCCTCAAAGATACCACGACTGTTCGAGGAACGGGCGCAAAAGCTGCTTAATATATATCCTAAAGACAAGCCGGATAACCCCAACGGCCGGACGGTGGGCATACCGCGCGTCCTGTTCTTCCACGAGCTCTACCCGCTCTGGAAGGCGTTTTTCACCGAGATGGGATTCGGGATAGTGCTCTCCGATCCCACCAACCGGCACATCATCAGGCAGGGCGTGGAGAACATCGTCGAAGAGCCGTGCCTGCCCATCAAGCTGGCCCACGGGCACATCCTCAACCTGCTGGAAAAAGAGCCGGACCTCATCTTCCTGCCCGTGCAATGCACCATGGAAAAGCTCTCCGGGGACTTCCGCAAATCGTGGAACTGCCCGCTGACGCAGAGCCTGCCGTTCATCCTGCGCAGCTCCACAAGGATCAACGAAGCCCTGACCACACCAAAGAGAAAACAGCCGAAGATTTTACAGCCGGTCGTTCACCCCGACCGCGGCCGCGGCTGGCTCAAACGCGTCCTCAGGAAATCGGCCGGAGAGGCCGGCATCAGCGATAAAGCCCTGATAGACAAGGCGATAGAAACGGGATTCAAAGCCCTGGATGATTTTAACACTTGGCAGAAAAAACGGGGCGAGGAAATACTGGCCGGTCTGAAACCGAACGAGAAGGCCATCGTGGTTATCGGACGGGCGTACAATACCTACGATGAAGCCATAACGCTCAACATTCCGGAAAAGCTGCGGGACATGAACGTCCTGGCAATACCGCTCGACTTCCTGCCGCTGGAGTCGGTAGCCGGAGAGGTCAGCCAGAGCCACCCGAACATGTATTGGAAGGCCGGGCAGAAGATACTCTGCGCCGGGAGAATTATCGCTAAAGACCCGCGGCTGTTCGGGCTGTACGTGACGAACTTCGCCTGCGGGCCGGACTCTTACCTGACGCGGTTCTTCAGTAAGGAGACCGAGGGCAAGCCATTCCTGACCATAGAGATCGACGAGCATTCTGCCGACGCCGGCATCATCACGCGCTGCGAGGCGTTCATCGATACCATCCGCAACGCGCGGACCCGCGGCACCAGTAAATACATGCCGCTGGTCAGTATCTCCTCCAACCACACCGGCTTGCGGCGCGTCTACATACCGTACATGATCGACCACGGCTATATACTGGCGGCCGCGATGAAGCACGGCGGCGTCGACGCCGAGCCGCTGCCGGAGTCGGACCAGTTGACCCTGGAGACCGGCCGCAGGTACACCACCGGCAAGGAATGCTATCCCAGTATCATCACCACCGGGGACATCGTCAAGAAGACGATGGCGGCGGACTTCGACCCCGATAAAGCAGCCTTTTTCATGCCGGCGGCCAGCGGCCCCTGCCGCTTCGGGCAATACAACCGTCTGCACCGGCTGATTCTTGACGAGCTGGGGCTCCAGCAAGTGCCCATCCTGGTTTTCGACCAGACGGGCGGCTACCACAATGACATGGCCAACATGGGTAGGGGCTTCCGCCTCAACGCCTGGCGGGCTTTCACCATACTGGACTCGATTCAGAAGATGACGCTGGAGAGCCGGCCCTACGAAGTCAATAAAGGCGAGACCGACGCCGTCTATAAAGAATGGCTGGAAAAGCTGATAAAGTCGACGGGGCAGGACGCGGACACCCTGAAGGCGTTCTCGCGCCGGGCCAGGGAAACCTTTAGTGCCATTAAAACAGACAAAAGCTCGCGCAAACCGCGCATAGGAATCGTGGGGGAGATATTTGTCAGGAGCAACGCCTTCGCCAACGACGGGCTCATCCGCAAGCTGGAAGCGCTCGGGGCGCAGTGCGGGATACCGCCGCTGGAAGAGTGGCTGGACTACATCGATAACCAGCGCAAGCGGCGCAACCGGCTCCATCTGGAAGGCGGCTGGCGGGACTGGGCCAAGCAAAAGCTGACGGAAATCGTCATGGAACGGAGCGCCGAGCCCTTACGGCGGGAATTCGACAACAGCATAGAGTCGTTCCGGCGCGAACTTCCCACGCAGTCGATACTCGATAAAGGGCACCGGTACCTGACGCCGGCCGTCGAGGGGGAAGCCATATTGAGCATGGGGCGGGTGGTGGAGTACGCCGAACACGGCTTCGACGGGATAGTGAACATCCTGCCGTTCGGATGCATGCCGGGGACGATAGTAAGCCTGCTGCTGCACCAGTTCCGGCGCGACTACGGCCTGCCGGTGCTGAACGTGGTGGTGGAGGGCACGAAAGACCCGGGCGAGTCGATACGGTTCGAAGCGTTCATCCAGCAGGCCAGAGAGCATATGAGGCAGCATAGAGCTATTAATTCATAGACTTCATAATCTCGCCCAGTGCCTTCTGGGATAGCACCGAGCGCACCGTGAACCCAATATATGGCGCAAACTGCATGTCATCTTCCAGCGTATAAAAGGATGTCCCTTCCACTAACGCCTACTAATAATAGCCGCATCGTGCCTTTGGGGGGTAATTAGTGGATTGCTGGCCGGGCGTGTAGTGCCTCAGCACGCCGTTGCTGATGGCCTTTGCCACGGCCTGGGCACGGTTTTTGACCTGCATCTTGTCCATGATATTGCGCAGGTGGGTTTTTACGGTGGCCTCGCTGATATAGAGCTGGCCAGCAATCTCACCGTTGCTGGCGCCGCCGGCGACCAGCTGCAGCACCTCGAGCTCCCGGATGCTAAGCGTCGGCGTTCCAACGGCGGGAGTCTGTTCGCTGGCCGGGCGGAGGAAGTCGGTGAGTCTACCGGCAATAGCTTGCGAGATGATGACGTTGCGCATAGCTACCACCTTGATATCGGCCATCAACTCTTCGATATCCAGGTATTTCAAAAGATAGTCCTTGGCCCTAGCCTCTATATCTTCAAAAATGTCACCGTTTTTCTCGTTTGCCTGCCATAGAATTGAAGATTTCGGCATTTTTATACTCCTTTCAATATTTATAACAGAATTTATTACTGAAATTTACCGGGGAGAAAACAGGGACGTCTAACTGACGACCAAAGAGAAGCATATCCAGATATGGCCATTTCTTTTTATCAATAGGCGTTACCTCCTTTATCTCCTTGCGATGAACAAAAGCGACAGCCACTGTTTGTTTCAGGTCATGAGAAATTCAGGGATGGTGACTTTTAAATAGTAGGCTATTACCGGTGGAGAAGTTATAAAACGGTGACGAAAAAAGTAACAAAGTTGTGACATTTGCGACATCGGGTACAAAGGAAAAGAATGACGCTAAAGAAGGGCGCAGCCCCTCTGGCTATTTTCTTTATATTCAATAGGGTTTGCCTCCTATTCGTTTCAGTAAAAAAAGAGCACCAATTATCGATTTGTTAACGATAATGGTGCCCTTATCGCCTGCCCATCTTCACTCCCGCCACTGGTATTGGTTTTTATGTCATGTCATGTAAGGCGAGTAATATTATAATAATTATTTAACAATTGTCAACAGGGTGAAACACCTGGATTATTTTCGAGAGGGGAAGCGGAAAAGATGAACGGCGCGCCTTCGTTTTGAAGCT
This sequence comes from Dehalococcoidales bacterium, assembly GCA_036787005.1. GTDB lineage: Bacteria > Chloroflexota > Dehalococcoidia > Dehalococcoidales > RBG-16-60-22 > JBFYTX01. Next base: position 11,804 of record DAIQQC010000035.1, read on the forward strand.
ATTTAACGATAGACTTTTCTTCGCCGTAGGAGCGTTCCTTCCAGGAAACGCCGGCGCTGAACAGCCAGCGGGCGAAGGAGAAGACCACGACGGAAAAGATATAGCCGATACCCAGCAGGTGCAGCGGGGCGGAGACCGGCGACTCCTTAAAGCGGTTGTCCACCAGCCAGCGCATAGAGATGATCAGCGCTACCTGTAAAACCACCAGGCCGCGCCAGAGCAGGGACGCGTCGTACATGAAAAAACCGTGCCAGAGCCAGTAGAACGGCCCGATAAAGCACAGCCAGGCCAGGGGAATAGCAAAGAGCAATAAAAGCGGGAACATCACCAGGACCGAATAAACGCAGCGCACCAGGCCGTTCCACATCGACCCCACCGTGGGGTACATATTGCACGAGACCACCGAGGAAAGGTCGATAGCCACGTGGCGGCCCTTGATGCGTGACACCTCGATGCCCAGCCAGATATCATCGAGGATGCGGGACTGCACCACCTTATGCCCGCCCATGCGCCAGTACTCATCGCGGGGGAAGAGCAGGAACTGGCCGATAGCCACCGAGGGGCGGGGGGTTTTAAGACGGTGGATCAGCCAGAGGGGCGCCCCGCCCATGATGAGGAAGTAGATCACCGGGACGGCCACTTTCTGCGGTAAAGCGTTGGTCAGCTGACGGGGAAAACCCGAAAGCAGCGAGACTTTCAGCTTGAGTGCGGCATCCAGCACCGAGCGCAGCATGTGAGGCGCGTGGACAGTATCGGCGTCAACGAACAGGTACCAGTCGCCGTTCGCCCGCTGCGCCAGTTGATAGCAGGCAAAAGGCTTGCCCGCCCAGTCGCCGGGAAGGGGTTCGCCAGTGATCAGCTTGATACGGGGGTCGGCCGCCGCTATCCGGCTGACAATAAGAGGGGTATCGTCCATCGAGTTGTCGTCCAAGACCAGCACCTCGAAGTTAGGATAGTCCTGTTTCCGCAGCGACTCGAGGCAGGCGCCGATATTGTTTTGTTCGTCGCGGGCGGGGATAAGGACGGAGATCAACGGGGTCGGCCGCGGCACTTTCGCATCCAGTTGCGGCTTCCTGAGGCTGCGCAGATTAAGCAGCAGGTTAACCAGAAAGAGCACCAACCCCGCCGAGATCAAAATCTGATACAGCATAGCCGACCTAAGCCGATGCGCTCCCCCGCAGTTTTGTCTCCAGCCAGCGGATAAGCCTGCCGTGCAAACGCGGCAGCGAGCGCAGGTTATCGAAATGCTTGAAGATGTACAGCGCCAGTATGAAGCTCATTAACAGGATCACCCATGACGGTTCGCCGATGACGGCGAGAAAGGCCAGCGAGGCGGCGGCGCCCAGCACTACGACCCACGAATCGTTCTCCACGAGGAGGAAGCCGGCGACCACGCAGGCGATAAAAGTAAAAATCGGTTCGTATACCGGAAGCAGCCCCAGCAGCACGCCGAAAGTGATCGAGACCGCCTTGCCGCCGTGCCAGCGCAGGAACGGGGAAAAAGCGTGGCCGAGAATGGCGCTGACGCCTACGGCGACCACCGACAGCGCCGGCAGCTCGAGCCAGGCATGGGCCAGAAAGACGAACGGGATGCCCTTGACGATATCCAGAAAGACGGCAAACAGGCCAATCTTGACGCCGCTGCCCGCCCGGAAGACATTAACCGCGCCGGGATTGCCATCGCCGTATTCCTGGATGTTCTTCCGCAGAAACAACCGGCCGATGATCACGGAAAAGGGGACTGCCCCGAGCAGGAACCCGGCCAGAGCCAGCAATACCGTAGAGAGTATATCCATCTCTTAAGGCTCCCGGCAAGAAAATGCCTTGAGTTTCTGGGTATACCTTAAATCAAAACAGGGCAATAGTCAAGTGCTGCCGGTATCTCGTTTACGGCGTATCGCCCTGAACAGGCGCAGTAAAGACAGAAAAACGAAACCCACCGCCCCGAACATCAGGCCCATCGGAACGAACAAGAGAATCAGATTGGAGATCACCATGTGAAAAACGCGCCAGGCGTTGGAGTTGGTCACATCCGGGCCGCTGATCCACTCGGCCAGGGGCAGCGCCACCACCATATACAAAAACGAGAGGAAGATGGCGCCCAGGAACGAGCCTACCATCAGGATAACAAAGAACCAGGGCGTCCACCAGGCGCGCGCCAGGGCCACCAGCAGAACGATAACGGCCAGCCAGCCGGTAATGATGCCGGTCGGGTTGTCCAGGCCGATCAAGATGGCGCTGATTACCAGGAAAAGGCAAGAAACGAGATACGGGCGTTTCTTTATAAAGCGCCACAGAATGGAAATCCTGTTCTTGAGTCCGGGCATGAAATTAGCTGGCATAAAGTCTCTCTTATACTAATATTTCCAAGCGGTTCTTGGCAAGAACCGGGAGATAAGAACAACAGTACTTTCAGGTCAAGCTCTAGCGGAGCGGGGGGAAAAGCGGTATAATCAGGTTAAAGCTGGCAGAAAGATCATGAAGAGTTTCCTCCGCGAGTTCCTCATCACCCTGGCGCTAGCCGTCGTCATCTTCATCGTGGCGCAGCGGACGATCCAGACCTACGAAGTTTTCATGACCAGCATGGAGCCCAATTTCCACGAGGGACAGCGGGTGGTGGTCAACAAGGCGGCCTATTTCTTCGGGGAGCCGGAGCGGGGAGACGTCGTCATCTTCGCGCCTCCCCCATCCATCTCTAGCGTCGAAGACTTCATCAAGCGGGTCATCGGCCTGCCCGGCGACACCGTCGAGGTCAAGAACCAGGCCGTCTACATCAACGGCGTCAAGCTGATAGAGCCGTACGTGGCAGCCGCCCCCGCCTACACCATGGCCCGGATAGTGGTCCCGAAGGACAAATACTTCGTCCTGGGGGACAACCGCAACTTCAGCAACGACTCGCATAACGGCTGGTATGCCGACGGCGACGATATCCGCGGCAAAGCCTGGCTGTCGACGTGGCCTCCGGACGAATGGGGAATCATCAAGGACTATCCCCTCGACGAGCAGGTAGCCGGCGCCAGCCAGCCGTAATGAAACCGGGAGCGACGGCATGACGGAAAGCGTCGAACAAATCTTCGAAAAAACGGGGGCGGTGCTTAAAGGGCACTTCCTGCTGTCGTCAGGGCTGCACTCCCCGGTCTACTGGGAAAAATTCCAGGTCCTGCAATACCCCGGATATACCGGGAAGCTCTGCCGCCTGATCGCCGGCCATTTTAAAAAAAGCCGGGTGCAGGTGGTGGCGGGGCCGACGACGGGCGGGGTCATCCTGGCGTACGAGGTCGGCCGGCAGCTGGGCGTGCGCGGCATCTTCGCCGAGAAGGTCGAACGCGGGGGCAGGGAGTTTCGGCGGGGCTTCCGCATCGCGCCGGGCGAGCGCGTCCTCATCGTCGACGACGTGATGACCGCGGGCGGCTCGCTGCGGGACACCGTCGATGCCGTCAAGAAGCTGGGCGGCGATATCGTCGGCATCGGCATACTGGTCGACCGCTCCGTAGAAAAGCTCGACTTCGGCGTGCCTTTTTTCAGCTGTCACCGCGCCCAGGTGATCGCCTACGAGACGTCCAAGTGCCCGCTCTGCGCCGCGGGCGTCCCGCTGGTGAAACCCGGCGGCAGCCAGCCCCATAAACAGTAGATTTCTTCCCCTTTTCCCCGCCCGACTGGATTCCGGCTTTCGCCGGAATGACAGTTGTTTGAGGAGGTCACCATGGCCATCGCCCTTACCATCGTCCTCGCCATCCTGGTTATCATCGCCAGCGCCTATATTATCCGGCTGGTATTCGAAAGACGCTTCCGCGTCTGGCGCGACGACGCCATCCAGCACTGGCAGGCGGAAATGGGAGAAGCCAGGAAGAGCGCCGTCGAACAGAGCCGGGCCGTCCTGGGCGGCAAGTTCACCGAGCAGATGGTGCCCTTTTTCCCCGACTTCAAATACGACCCGACCGAGGTCAGGTTCATCGGCAGCCCCATCGACATGGTTGTTTTTCCCGGCCTGTCTAAAGGCGACCCGCAGGAGATCGTTATCCTGGAGGTCAAGACGGGCAACGCCCAGCTGACCCCCGCGCAGAAGAAAATCCGCCAGCTCATCGAGAACGGCATGGTGAGGTGGGACGAGATACATAGAGAGGGGGAAGAGGGGGAGTAACGATTAACCTTCCCGTCCGAAATCCCGTTCCAGCTGCGCGGCGCTCAACCGGATAACGGTGGGTCGGCCGTGCGGGCAGGTATGGGGATTATCGCACTGCTCCAGCTGCCGCACCAAAGCCCGCATTTCATCATCGCTTAATGTCTGCCCGCTCTTGATGGCCCCATGACAGGCAATCGACGCGACGATGCGCTCCTCCCACCGGCTTTTCTCCTCGCCGGATAGGGCGTCGAGCATCTCTCTCAACATAGCCGGCCAGTCGGCCGCCGCCAGCGCCGGCACCGTCCGCACCAGGTAGGTCCGCTCGCCGAAGACTTCTAAATGAAAACCGAACTCTTTAAGCTGTTCCAGGCACGACTGCATCATGACGTCCTGCCGCGGCGTTACCTCCAACGTGGCGGGCTCGAGCAGTCCCTGTACCTCGGGCTGCCGACTTTCCCGCTGCTTTTTAACTGCATCGTAGCGCACCCGCTCGTGCGCCGCATGCTGGTCGATAAGGTAGAGCCCGTCGGGTCCCTCGGCGACGATATACTGGTTCATGACCTGTCCCGCCACGCGCAGCACCGGCAGGGAGGCCATTAACAGGGGCGCCGTCTCAGGCAAGGGAGCCGCCGGAGCGGTTTCCAGGCCTTCCCATGGCTTCTGAACATCACGGGGCGCCGATCGATAAGGCGCCAGCACCTCTTCCACGCGCGGCACCGGCATCTGCGCCACCAGGGTGCGCCGGACGGCCCGCTGCACCGCCCGGAAGACATCGGAATCGGAACAGAACTTGACCTCGCTCTTGGCGGGATGGATATTGACGTCGACTTCCCCCGGCGGGAGCGAGATGTTGAGCACTGCCACCGGGTGCCGGCCTGTCATGAGGAGTCCGCTGTAGGCCTCCTCCACGGCATAAGAAAGCAACCGGTGATTCACCCATCTTCTATTGACGAAAAAGCTCATGAGGTCGCGGCTGGCCCTCCCCAGCTCGGGCGTCCCGACCATCCCCCCAACCTTTATGTCAAGCGACGGCCCGCCCTGCCAGACCGGTTCGGCCTCCGCCAGGGGCAGCATCTTGCCGGCCAGGCCGGCGCCATAGATGTCGATAACGGCATCAAGTAATTTCCCCCGACCGGACGTCTTCAGGCTTTCCCGGCCGTCGACGGTCAGGCTGAACGCCACTTCAGGGTAGGCTAAAGCGTACTGGCTGACGACGTCGGCGACGCGGCTGGTCTCGGTAGCGATCGACTTCAAGAACTTGAGTCGGGCCGGTACTCTCTTGAACAGATTCCTCGCGGTTACCGTGGTGCCGCGGGTACGCGCCTGCACTTTTTTCTGAGTCACGACGCCGCCTTCCAGGTTGATCAGAGTGCCCGCCTTTTCCCCTTCAACGCAGGTCAGGAGCTCGATTTCCGCTACGGCGGCGATGCTGGGCAGGGCCTCGCCCCGGAAGCCGAGGCTGCTGATTTTCTGCAGTTCCTCAGCCCCTCTTAGCTTGCTGGTGGCGTGCCGCTCGAAGGCCAGCTCGACCTCAGCGGCCGGAATGCCGCGGCCGTTATCGGTCACCTT
>DAIQQC010000100.1:0-5151 GCA_036787005.1 Dehalococcoidales bacterium
GGGAAGGGGGGTGAGGTTTACCCTCACAAACTCCGGTGTAGAAGGCTAAACCACGACAAATTCCCCTTCCCTTTTCTCTTCCTCTCCTTGTATACTATAAACTGTAAAACGTCTACCGTAGACTGTTTGTTCACTTGTCATAACTCTAAAAACGAATCCCCGGGGGCTGAAGCTAACTGGACATAAAGTCAGAAACGAATAACAGCTACGAATTTTCACCGTTTAGCTACAAAACTAAAATAAAAAAAACGAAAAACGAATCGGTCTCCTTACTTGCTAACAGGCTTAAAATATGATAAAAATAAGTTGTACCCCGCCGCGCATTTTCCCCGCCCAAGGATAAGAGGAGACTATGGCGATTAACGGTCAGCTGAATAGGGTCGTCGTTACCGGCATCGGCGCGCTGACGCCCCTCGGCCTGGACATGGCTGCTACCTGGGACAATCTCGTCGCCGGGAAGTCCGGTGTCGACCTGATAACGTTATTTGACGCCTCGAAAATGCAGGTCCGCATCGCCGGCGAGGTCAAGGGGTTCGACCCCGTGAATTACATCGACCGCAAGAGCGCGCGGCGCATGGACCGCTTCGCCCAGTTCGCGGTCGCCGCCGGCTACCAGGCTGTCGAGAACGCCGGCCTCAAGATAGATAAGTCCAACGAGGACGACATTGGCGTGTTCATCGGTAGCGGCATCGGCGGCCTGACCACCCTGTTCGAGCAGGCTAAAGTGCTGGTGGAAAAAGGCCCTGACCGCGTCAGTCCCTTTTTAGCCCCGATGATGATCGCCGATATCGCCGCCGCCCAGATTTCCATCGCCCTCGGCGCGCGCGGCCCGAATATGTGCATGACCTCCGCCTGCTCCAGCGGCTCGGACGCTATCGGCGCCGCCTCGGAGTACATCAAGTACGGTAACGCCAGCGTCATGATCGCCGGCGGCGCGGAGGCTATTATCAATCCCCTGGGCGTCACCGCGTTCAGCGCTTTACGCGCCCTTTCCACCCGTAACGACGCCCCGGAAAAGGCCTCCCGGCCCTTCGATAAAGACCGCGACGGCTTTGTCCTCGCCGAGGGGGCGGTCGTCCTTATCCTGGAAAGCCTGGAGCACGCCCTCGGCCGCGGTGCTAATATATTAGCGGAGATCGTCGGCTACGGCGCTACCGCCGACTCCTTTCATGTGACCCAGCCGCTCGAAAGCGGCGAGGGCGCCGCCAGGGCCATGCTGATGGCTATGAAACGGGGGGATATCAAGCCGGAGGAGCTCGACTATATTAACGCCCACGGCACCTCCACGCAGCTTAATGACGCCATGGAGACCCGGGCCATCAAGACTGCCCTGGGTGATTATGCTTATAAAGTGCCCGTCAGTTCCACCAAGTCCATGACCGGTCATCTCATCGGCTGCGCCGGCGCTATCGAGCCGGCCATCTGTATCATGACCATTCTAAAAGGGATAATTCCCCCCACGATTAACTACGATACGCCCGATCCCGCCTGTGACCTCGATTATGTGCCCAATAAGGCCCGTCCCCGTAGGGTGAACACCGCCCTGACCAACTCCTTCGGCTTCGGCGGGCACAACTCGGTACTCATCCTGCGCCGCTTTGTCGAGGCTGGCGCTTGAGCCATACCCGCTGGGACCTTCTACCTCCGATAACTCCCGGACAGAAGGTTGCTGGCTTCCCTCCTCTTTTAGTCCAGCTCCTCCATAACCGCGGCATTACCCGCCCGGAGGACTTCGCCTCTTTTCTCGCCAGTGATGCGAGTCTCCTGCTCGATCCCCTTTTACTCCCCGGTATGGATCGCGCCATCATCAGGATCAATCGCGCCCTGCTCAAGGGGGAGACCATCGGTGTCTACGGCGACTTTGATGCCGATGGTATTACCGCCACCGCCGCGCTGGTGCAGGGCCTGGCGCTCCTCGGCGGCCGGGCCATCCCCTATATCCCCCACCGCCAGACCGAAGGGCACGGGCTCGCTATCAATGCCCTGAAAAAGCTCCGCGAGCAGGGCGTCAGCCTGGTCATCACCGTCGACTGCGGGGTTACTGACGTCGCCGAGGCAAAAAAAGCGCGGGAGATTGGCCTGGACCTGATCATTACCGACCACCATACCCCGCTGGATGAGGTCCCGGAGGTCGTCGCTGTCATCAATCCCAAGCTGAAAGGCTCCGCCTATCCCTTTCTTCATCTGGCCGGCGTCGGCGTGGCTTTCAAGCTCTTACAGGGCATTTTCCGCAACCTCGGCATCGAGGAACGTATCGACCAGGTCATGGACCTGGTGGCCATCGGTACTATCGCCGATATGTCGCCGCCTTTGGGCGAGAACCGCTATCTCATCAAAGAGGGACTGAAGTCGATCAATGCCTCCCCTCGACTCGGCATCAGGGAGCTGATGGCCCAGACCCGCCTTGAGCCCGGCACCATCAACGAGGACCGTATTTCCTGGGTCATCGCCCCCTGCCTTAATGCCGCCGGCCGCCTGGCTGACGGCCTGACCGGTTATCAGTTGCTGACGACGCAGTCCGGCCAGGAGGCGGCGGAGCTGGCGGCCTGGCTGGCCCGGAAAAACGAGGAACGTCAGCGCCTGACCACGGTAACTTTGGTTCGGGCCAGGGAGCAGGTCATCGCCCGGGGGCTGCCGTCCCTTTTGCTCACCGCCGATAAAGAGTACCCGATGGGTATCGCCGGCCTGGTGGCGGGACGCCTTACCGAGGAGTTCTATCGGCCCTCGGTGGTGATCCATATCGCGGATACTGTCTGCCATGGTAGTTGCCGCAGTATCCCGGAGTTCGATATCATCGCCGTGCTGAACAGGTTCAGCCGGTTCTTTACCCGCTACGGCGGGCACGCGGCCGCGGCCGGCTTTACCATGCCCACAAAGGACCTGCCCGAGCTGGAGCGTGAGATGGCCGCGCTGGCCGGTGAAATGCTCAGCGGCGTCGAGCTGCGGCCCCACCTGAATATCGACGCCCTCGTAACCCTGCCCGAGCTCGGCGGCGACGCCTTCCAGACGACCCAGCAGTTGGCGCCTTTCGGCCATGGCAATCCCGTGCCTGTATTCATGAGCCGGGACGTGGAAGTGCTGGAGCGGCGCGCCATGGGCAATACCGGCGAGCACCTTCGGTTCAAGTTGAGGCAGGGGGGGACGGTCTTCGACGGCGTGGCTTTCCGCCTGGGCAATCATGTAGCCGAGTTGGCGCCGCGTATCGACTGCGTTTATAACGTGGAAGTGGACACCTGGAGCGGCAGAAACCAGCTTCGACTCAACATACTGGATTTTAAAAGAGCAGCTAGTTAGTCAGCTGCCGGCTCCTCTTCCTTTTTTACCCACCTCGTCCGCCACGCCATCAGTCCCACCGCGATGATCAGGACGATAATGCCGATGATCTGCGCCTGGTGCAGGCCGAAGAGGAAGTCCGTCCCCGTCCGCAGGAAATCGCTCCCGATGCGCCACACCGAGTAAAGGGCCAGGTACACCAGGAACAGCGAGCCGTCCGGCTTAAGCTTCTTCCGCAGCATCATCAAGATGCCGAAGACGATGAGGTTGAAGATGATCTCGTAGGTAACCACCGGATGCGTGGCTGTCAGCCCCACGGCCTGGTTGGCGGGGCTGTCGGGATGGGTATAAACAAAGCCCCATGGCAGTGTGGTGGGCAGACCGTAATCGTCGCCCAGGATCGTGCAGCCGACCCGGCCTATCGCCTGCGCCAGGATGATGGCGGGGGTGATGGCATCCGCCAGGTGTCCGAAAGAAATTTTGCTGAAACGGCTGTATATCCATACTCCGAGGGCCGCCCCGAGCACCGCCCCCCAGATGGTCAGGCCCGACCCGCCTATTATTTGCCCGGGGTTTTCAATGTAATAGTCCAGTTGATCGACAACATGCAGGAGCCGGGCGAATACCACGCCGGACGGGATGCCGACTATCGCCCCGTTGACGACGATGTTATACGTCAGGCCGGAGCCCTTCTTTACCGATACCAGCGCCCAGGTGACCAGCGTTATCACCGCCAGGGCGACCATGATACCGTACCAGCCGACCGCGATATTGCCGATGTGAAAGGCCACCGGGTTGATACCGACAGTAATCATGTTTATTCCCTCGTTCTAACTGGTTAAAGCTTCGACGAATGATGCCGCGTCGAAATCGACCATATCCTCTAGCCCTTCCCCGATCCCGATAAGCTGGATGGGGAGCTTGAGCTCGTCGCCGATGGCCAGGACGATGCCGCCCTTGGCTGTGCCGTCCAGCTTGGCCAGGAAGACGCCGGTGACGCCGACCGCCTCGGTGAAATAGCGCGCCTGCGTGAGTCCGTTCTGGCCCGTGGTGGCGTCCAGCACCAGTATCACCTGGTGGGGCGCGGCGGCGTCCAGCTTGCCGGCTACGCGCCTTACTTTCTTGAGCTCTTCCATGAGGTTGAATTTGGTGTGTAAGCGGCCGGCCGTATCTATAATGACGACTTCCGTCCCGCGGCTCTTCGCCGCCTGCAAGGCGTCGTAAACGACCGCCCCCGGGTCGGCGCCGGGCTGGTGGGCGATGACCTCCACCCCCACCCTCTCCCCTTGCTTCTTCAGCTGGTCGATGGCCGCCGCTCTAAAGGTGTCCGCCGCCGCCAGTAATACGCTCTTGCCGTCTTTCTTTAGCTTGCGGGCGAGCTTGGCTATCGAGGTGGTTTTACCGCTGCCGTTCACCCCCACCACCAGTATGACCTCGGGCGGCGTGATAGCGCCTTCGGAGATACGGGCCGGGACGGCGAGTATTTTGATCATCTCGTCTTTTAGTATCGAACGTACCCGGGAACCGTCGGCCTTCTCCGCGGCGGCGCGCTGCTTGACGGCGCTGACGAGTTTCTCCGTGGTGGCTACGCCGACATCGGCGGAAATTAGCACCTCTTCTAGCTCCTCCCAGACCTCTCTACCGACCGATGGCCGATCAAAAAGCGACATCGCGCGGCCGAACCACGTGTCATGTGTGCGCTGTAAGACCTTCTTAAATATATTGATAGGCGTTCCCCAAATCCCGGATCGATAGTCTACAGTTAATAGTATAAAGGAGGGAGTAGCGGTTAGCAATTAACAACTAGATTAGACAGGGGTGTCCAAGAGGGGTAACGACTCCTCTTCTATTTCTTCCCCCTCTCCTGCGGACAGGAGA
>DAIQQC010000101.1:0-5147 GCA_036787005.1 Dehalococcoidales bacterium
CCAAGGACAACGTCACCCGCCGGACCGACTACGTCATCGTTGGTGCCGAGCCCGGCTCGAAGCTGGCCCGGGCGAACGAGCTGGGCATTAAAACGCTAAACGAAAATGAGTTCGGTGAACTGCTGAAAAAGGCGGAGTCATGAAACTGATCGTCGGCCTGGGAAACCCGGGTTTTTTATACATCCGAAACCGTCATAACGTCGGTTTCATGTGCGTGAGTCACCTGGCAAAGATACATAAAATAGCCTTCGACCGGAAGCAGGGACACGCCCGAACCGGTATCGGCAATATCGCTGGTCATCTAGTGGTGCTTGCCCGGCCGCAGACCTACATGAACGCCAGCGGGGAATCGGTGAGTGCCCTGATGAATAAGCTCAACGTGGCGCCGGCCGACCTCATCGTTATCCATGACGACCTCGACCTCCCGGTAGGCAAGATCCGCCTCCGTCTCGGCGGCAGCTCCGGCGGCCATAAAGGCATCGATTCTATTATCGCGAGGATCGGCACCCGGGATTTCTATCGCGTGAGAGTCGGCATCGGCCGGCCTGAAACTGAAGCGAACGATGCTGATAAAGAAAGCGCCGTCATCGAATACGTCCTCAGGGATTTCACCCGCGACGAGAAAAAGTCTGTCGATGCGGTCATCCCGCTGGTATGCGAGGCTATCGCGTTCCTGCTGGCCGAAGGCCTCCCCGCCGCGATGAACAAATACAACTAAACGAACTGCCATGAAAGATAAACTTCATTTCATAGGGGTTATCGGCGGGGGCGAGGTAACGCCGTCGTTAGCCAAGCTGGCGGAAGAAGTGGGACGGGAGATCGCCCGGCGCGGGGCGGCGCTGGTCTGCGGGGGGCTCGGCGGTGTCATGGAAGCCGCCTGCAAGGGCGCCAGCGAGGAGGGCGGTCTGACGATCGGTATATTGCCCGGAGATAGCCGCCGGGCGGCTAATCCCTACGTGCAAATACCCATCGTCACCGGTTTAGGCCACGCCCGTAACGTGGCAGTCGTTAAATCATCGCAAGCGGTTATCGCCATCGATGGGAGTTACGGCACGCTGGCGGAAATCGGGCACGCGCTGCAAAGCGGGATACCGGTCATCGGCCTGGGGACTTGGTCGATCGCTATGGACGGAAAAGCAGACAGCAAAATGATCATCGCTAAAAATCCGCAGGAAGCCGTTGACAAAGCATTCAGCGAGATTGTAGACCGGGAATAACCACTCCGACGGGAGAGAAAAATGGCCATCATCATAAGCGTTAAAGCCAGGGAAATTTTAGACTCGCGGGGGAATCCCACCATAGAGGTGGAAGTGGAGTTGAAGGACGGGACTAAAGGCACGGCGGCGGTGCCGTCCGGAGCCAGCACCGGCAAGCACGAAGCACTGGAGCTGCGCGACGGCGATAAAAAACGTTATGGCGGCAAGGGCGTCCTCAAGGCGGTGGCCAATGTGAACCAGGCGATTGCCAACGCTGTCACCGGTATGTCTATCTTCGACCAGCAAAAAATCGACCGCATGCTTGTCAAGCTCGACGGCACGCCCGATAAATCGAAGCTCGGCGCCAACGCTATCCTGGGGACGTCGCTGGCGGTTGCCTGCGCTGCGGCCGCGTCAAAGAAAATGCCACTTTACCGCTATCTCAATGATGCCAAGATTTATACCATGCCCGTGCCGATGATGAACATCCTCAACGGCGGCCGCCACGCCGAAAACTCAACCGATTTGCAGGAGTTCATGGTCATGCCCGCGAGCGCCGCCAGCTTCTCCCGGGCTCTACAGATGGGAACTGAGGTCTACCACGCCCTGAAAAAAGTCCTCAAGGGCAGAGGGCTCAATACCAACGTCGGCGACGAAGGTGGTTTTGCCCCATCCCTCCCCTCTAACAAGGACGCCGTCGAAGCCATCCTCGCTGCTATCGAGTCGGCCGGCTACAAGCCCGGCAAAGACTGCTTCATCGCCCTCGACCCGGCCGCCAGTGAGTTCTACAAAAACGATAAATACGTTCTCGCGAGGGAAGGCAAGACGCTGGACTCCAGGGAAATGGTCGATTTTTACGTTCGCTGGGTCGCGGCCTACCCTATCATATCCATCGAGGACGGCATGGCCGAAGACGACTGGGAAGGCTGGCAGCTACTTACGAAAAAGCTCGGCGATAAAGTCCAGCTGGTCGGCGACGACCTCTATGTTACTAACGTCGAACGTCTGAAAAAAGGCATCGGGCTCAAAGCCTCGAACTCCGTTTTGATCAAGCTAAACCAGGTCGGCACGCTGACGGAGACCATCGAGGCCATAGAGACAGCGAGAAAGGCCGGCTGGACGGTCGTCGTCAGCCACCGCTCCGGCGAAACGGAAGATACCATCATCGCCGACCTCTCCGTCGGAATGGCGACGGGACAGATAAAAACCGGGGCGCCCTGCCGCTCCGAGCGTACCGCCAAGTACAACCGCCTGCTCAAGATAGAGGCCGAATTGGGGAGAAAGGCGAAGTACGCGGGGATGAAGGCGTTTTATAACCTTAAGGGGAAACGTGACTGAAATATTTCCCGGCATCCACTGGATTAAGATGCCGATATCTTTAGAAGAGTCGACGCTGTCACATATCAATATCTACCTCATCGAGGGGGACAAGGGCTGGCTGCTGGTCGATTCCGGCTGGAACACGGACAAATCGTTCAGCACCCTGCACAACTACCTCTTAAAAATCGGGGCGGGGTTCGAGGACATCAACCAGATAGTAGTCACGCATGTCCATCCCGACCACTACGGCATGGCAGGGAGGATAAAAGAGCTTTCCGGGGCGACCATCGCCATGCACAGTATCGAAAAAGGGTTCATCGGGCCAAGGTACATCTCCATGAACGAGCTGCTCATCCAGACCGACCGCCTCCTCATCGCCAGCGGCGTACCGCGCAAGATCGGCGAAGTAATGAGAGACGCCAGCCTGGGACTGGAACAGTATATCGTCCCCACCGCGCCGGACGTCACCCTGCGCGACGGCGACACCATCGCCACCGGGAAGTTCACCTTCCGGGTGATCTGGACGCCGGGGCACTCATCGGGGCACATTTGCCTTTACGAGCCTGAGCATAAAATACTGCTCTCCGGCGACCATATCCTGCCGAAAATCACGCCCAACGTCAGCCTGAACCCGCAGTCGATAGACAACCCGCTCGGCAGATATTTAAGGTCGCTGGAAGAAATAAAAGCACTCGACGTCAACCTAACTCTGCCCGGCCACGACCGGCCGTTCAACCGGCTGGCGGCGCGCATCGACGAGATCATCCGGCACCACGGCCTGCGCAACACGGAGATACTTGAGGCGATAGGGTCGAATACCCGGACGCCCTACCAGATAGCTCAGAAGGTAACCTGGGGGAGCAATAACGGGTGGGACGACCTGCCGCCCTTCCACCAGCGGATGGCCATCTTCGAGACGCTCGCCCATCTGGAAATGATGGCCGCGGAAAGTCGCCTCGACAAGCTGCCGCGCAAGGGCATCAGCTACTACGGGCAGAAGTGATATAATTCAGTTAATGAAGACCATCGGCATCACCACCACGGTCCCGGTGGAAATCCTCATCGCCGCCGGCTACCAGCCAATCGATCTCAACAATGTACTGGTCGGCGACCCCGACCCCACCCGTCTCATCACTATCGCCGAGCGGGCCGGTTTCCCGCTCAACTGCTGCAGCTGGATCAAGGGCATTTACGGCGTCTGCCTGGACCGGGACATCCGGGACGTCATCTGCGTCACCAGCGGCGACTGCTCGAATACCATCATGCTCCGGGAAGTCCTCAAGCTGAAGGGCATCAACGCCATGGCTTTCGCGTATCCAGATAGGCCTGATAAAGAACAAATGGACTACGCCCTGGAGAAGTTAGCAGCCATGTTGGGCACGACGCTCAAGGCAGCGGAAAAAGTGCGAAAAGAACTCAAACCGATACGTGACCTCGCCATGAAACTGGATGAGTTGACATGGCAAGCGAATAAAGCCAGCGGCGGGGAAAACCATCTCTGGCTCGTCTCCGCTTCTGATTTTAACGGAGATGCGACGAAATACGGGGATGACTTGCGAGAGCTGCTGAAGACCTGTGCCGGGCGAAAACCTTACCCCAGCGACGAAATCAGGCTGGGGTACATCGGGGTGCCTGCGGTATACGCCAGAGAGCTCTATCCATTCATCGAAAAGCAGGGGGCGCGGGTGGTCTTCAACGAGCTACAACGGCAGTTCGCCATGCCGGAGCCGGGGGAGTCGCTGGCCGAGCAATACACGAACTACACCTACCCTTACTCGATACAGGGTCGTATCGAGGACATCAAGACCGAGATCAAGAGAAGGCGCATCGACGGGGTGATACATTACGTGCAGGCGTTCTGCCACCGGGGCATCGGGGACATCGTTTTCCGGGAGGCGATAGACCTGCCGGTGCTGACGCTGGAGGGCAACGCCGACTTCTTCCTGAACACGCACGTCAAGACGCGTATCGAGGCTTTCCTGGACATGATACAGAGACGGCGGGCAAAGCCGAGCGCCGTTTCCCGGGCGAGAAGAAATGTAGTAAAATGAGTAGGCTGTTTAATCACTTTTTGTACAGGAGGCGAGCATGAAAACGAGGATAGGCATCAACGGCTTCGGGAGGATAGGCAGGTTGACATTAAGGACCATCCTGCAATATCACCAGGACAAGCTGGAGGTCGTCGCCGTTAACGACCTGACGGATACCAAGACCAATGCCCACCTGTTTAAGTGGGACAGTGTTTACGGTCGATACCAGGGCGAAGTGGGCGCCACGGACAAAGCCATCGTCGTTGACGGGAAAGAAATCCAGGTAATATCGGAAAAAGACCCCGGCGCCATCCCCTGGAGCAAATACGGCGTCGATATCGTCATCGAGTCCACCGGGCTTTTTACGGACGCTACTAAAGCCGTCGCGCACACTAAAGGCGGCGCCAAAAAAGTGGTCATTTCCGCCCCCGCCAAGAACGAGGACGCGACCATCGTCCTCGGCGTTAACGAGAACACCTACGATGCCAGAAAGCATACGGTAATTTCCAACGGTTCCTGCACCACCAACGGCATCGCGCCGCCGGTCAAGGTTCTGAACGACAGCTTCGGCATCACTAAAGGCTTCATGACCACCGTCCAC
>DAIQQC010000036.1:0-17277 GCA_036787005.1 Dehalococcoidales bacterium
TCCAGCAGCTCGAGGCGGTAGTACCCGTTATCGACTCGCCGCCGAACGGCTCGAACGTAGCCTCGCTGACCCCGGCCTTCTCCTGGGGCCCGATTTCTGGAGTCACCCAGTACGAGTTCCAGATTGCCAAAGAGCCGGAGTTCGCCCTCATGGTCTACACAGCCAACTCTTCGACCTCCAGCGCCGCGCTGCCCGTTGCCACGCAGCTTGAAGACGGCGAGACCTACTTCTGGAGAGTCAGGGCCATCGCGCCGGCGGTTGGCGAATGGTCACAGGTAGGCATCTTCACGGTAGCGATACCGGTACCTCCGCCCACGACGCCTCCACCGCCGACCCCGACCATTACCGTTCTCCCGACACCGACGACGACCATAACGGTAATCATCCCGACCACGACACCCCCTGCTGTTGAGAAGATCTCACCCGCGTACATCTGGGCGATCATCATCATCGGCGCAGTGCTGGTAATCGCGGTAATTGTCCTGATCGTCAGAACCAGACGGACAGTCTAAACACTGACCGAACAGGCAATACTTCGGAACACCGAGAGCCCCGACGAAAGTCGGGGCTCTCTCTTTTGGGGATAGTAAGGCGCATATTTATTCACTTATAGAAACCTCACCCCTACCCCTCTCCAGCTTGTGTTATCGTGCAGGTTGAATATATTTTTAGCTGGAGAGGGGAGTAAGGAGAGAGGGGGCTTTGCCCCCTCTCAAATTCTCTCCCCCTTTCGAACAAAATATTAGTGATTGATGCACATAAATCTGTTCGAGAGGGGGATAAAGAGGGTGAGATAGAAAATCCAAAAAAAGAGTTCTTCTAAATATCGTCCAGGCGGGACGCCAACACCTGCACGGGCACGATATCGCCGGCGGTCAAAGATACGGTCCCCTCGGGAATGCAGACCAGGCTGTTGGCGGCGGCGATAGCCTGCAGGCGGCTCCGCTGGCGGTAAAGCGCCACGCTGTAATCGCCCGCGGTGTCGCGAGATAATACCGCGTCCTTGAACTCCGTCCAGGCCCGGTGGCGGCTTTTAAGATCCTCGGTTAGCCTGGCAGGCACCGAGGGGAGAGGATGGCGGGTATCGCCGCACAGGCGCAGGACGCCCGGCAGAGCGAGCTGCAGGAAAGCCATTTCATTGCTGGCGGGACCGCCCGGCAGACAGAATACCGGCTTGCCCCCGTAGAGACCGAAGGCGATGCCTTTACCCGGCCCCATACGCACGTGGTGAAATATCTCACGCCAGCCCAGCTTGTCCATCGTACCGATAACGAGGTCACGCTCGCTGCCCCAAGCGCCGCCGCTGGTCAGGACACAATCGACGGCGGGCAGGCGATTGTTTAACTCCCGCATGATGGCTTCTTCATTATCGTTTACTACCGAGGCAACGCAGGACACTCCGAAAGAAGCCAGCCAGGCCTGCATGGTGACGAGGTTGCTGGCATAAAGCTGGCCGGGACGGAGGTCAGCACCGGGAGCAATCACCTCATCGCCCACCCCTATTAAAGCTGCCAGGGGACGCCGGTACACACCGACCCGGCTGACGCCGGCGGCTGCGGCCAGTCCCAGGTAACCCGGCAAAAGACGGCCGCCCCGGCGGATAATAATGTCCCCCGCAGCCACCTCGGCGCCGGAGCGCAGGATATTACGTCCCGGCGCGGCATCGGCTTTGATAGCGACTTCCTGCGGTGAAAGCTCTTCGCCAAACTCGCCGGAAACGACAGCAGTAGCGCCACGCGGTATGGGCGCACCAGCACAAACCTTAACAGCGCTGCCCGCGATAACATCGCCGTCAAACTTAGACCCGGCAAAGACCGAGCCGATTATTCTGAGCCGGGCCGGCCGCTTCGACGATACGCCCGCAACATCCCCGGACCTGACCGCGAAGCCGTCTTTAAGCGACACGTCGGTCCCGGGATAGCTTACCCGCGCGATGATATCCTCCGCGGTGATTCGCCCGACGCCTTCCGCCAGCACTACTTCTTCCACTTCTACCATGCTGACGTTAGCGACAATAAGGTCGAAGGCCTCGCGGTAGCCTACGTAACCGATACCTTCATCGATCTCGTTGGCGTCATTCTCCATAGCTTTACATCCGCCCTTTCAATGCAGTATATACTCCATTTCTAAAATTATTCAAATAAAATAATTGACTTTAGAATAAACTAGTAGTAAAATTCGCCATGTGTCAAACGCGGGGAGTGTAAGAAACAATCAAAATACCCGATTTATACCGCTGAAAACCTGGCTGGGCTTCCTCGGACTTGCCTCGCTCCTCGGCGCAATTCTCGCTATGCCGCTTTCCTCCGCGGCGGCGGCCGGTGAACCGGCCAAATGGACCAGAGTCAATATTCCCGCTGAAGGCGAGGCCGGCGACTGGGTATTGGCGGCCGGCTCCGATATCCGACTCCTGGCCGCGGGCAGCGACGGCGCCCTGTATGCCTACGCGGCAGGCTTGACCTACACCCTGTACCGGTCCACAGACGGCGGTCATCACTGGGAGCACATCGGCGGCGTGCGGGACGCAATAGTCGATATCGCGATTTCTCCCCAGGACCCCGCCTCCGTATATTACGCCACGGCTGCACAGGTCTACCGTTCGGTGGACAGCGGACGGACTTTCCAGGTACTGCCGCCCGGCCCCGGGGGTGCCGGCGCGAGCAATATAGAGATCACGTCCATCGACATCGTCCGCCTGGAGAGCAATCTGGTGGTCGCGGGGACGAAAGACGGCGACGGCGCCGAGTTCGGCGGCGTTTATATCTTAAATGAAGCCGATATCGTCCCGACATGGACGGACGCCGGCCTTAGCGCCTGCGACGTCGCGGCGGTAGCTTTCTCGCCGCATTACAACGACGACCGCCAGCTCGTGGCGGTAGCAACCGACGAGAACGATACCTTCGTCTTCAGCAGGATCGGCGACGCCGGCTGGAACGCGGATATCGGTTATGCCCGAATCGATGCGGTCGCCGTCTCGGCGCAAATTGCCTTCACCGGCAGCTTAAACCCTGACGAATCGGCCTTCTATGTGGGCATCGATACAGGCGCCGGCGGAGGAGACGTCTACCGGATCAACAATGTCCCCGCGACGGAAACGTCAACCGCCACCGACCTTAACGCGAGCGGCATAGGCGACGTCGATATCGCCGGACTGGCAGCTTACGACGCCGGCAGCGCAGTCATCCTGCTGGCAGGGACAGCGAACAGTGCCATGACGTATAGCAGCGGTGACGGGGGCGCTACCTGGGCGGGGAGCCGCAAAGCGCCGACCGGCAGCTCGAGGACCGGCGTGCTCATCGGGCCGGACTTCGGCGCCACGGGTACGATTTACGCGGTTACCAGCGGCGACAGCAGCGCTTTGTCGCTAAGCCGCGATCTCGGCGGCAGCTGGGACCAGGTCAGCCTGATCGACACCGCCATCGACAGCATTATCGACGTAGCGCCGTCGCCCCGATATAGTTCAGACGGGACGATATTCATGCTGACTTACGGCAGCGGCCCCTATTCCGCGGGCCTGTGGCGGAGCCGGGACAGCGGCGTGAGCTGGGAACGTACTCTGGCCGAATCCTCCGGCGATATAGATAATATCAGCCGGGTAGCTTTGCCGCCCGAATACGGCGACAGCTGCCAGACGGTGTTCGTCGCCGGCACCAGTATCGGCAGGACGGCGACATGGGAATCCACCGACGGCGGCCAGACCTACCAGCGACATTTTGTAAGGGCACCCGGCGGCGGGCTAACCAACATCGACGCCTGGGCCATCGCCGACAAAACGACCATCTTCGTCGCCAGCTATGATGGCGTCCAGGGAATGGTCTACAAATCCGTTAACCGGGGAATTTCCTTTGCCGCGGGCATGCCGGCCGGTGCCCAGCCGCTGCATAGCATCGCCGTTTCACCCGATTTCGCCCAATCCGGGGCGGTACTGGCCGGGAACAGCGACGGCCGGGTCTATTTTACGGATAACACCGGTGACTCCTTTGAGCTGTTGCCCGCAGACACTCCCCTGCCCTTCTCCGGCGCGGTGACCGTCGCCTTCGACGCGAATTACGGTAATAACCAAACAGTATATGCCGCCGGTAACGGCCCGGGCAACGGCATATATCGGTTCGTCATCGGCCAGAGCGAAGCATGGCAAAGCATCGACGACAGCATGCCCGCGGGGGCAATAGTGAACAAAATATCGCTCGCTAAAGACGGTACGTGCTATGCCGTCAACGGCAAGGCCAACGGGGGCCTGGAGCGCAGCCTGAATCCAGCCTCCGCCGGCCCGGATTTCGAGACTATTACCAGCGGCCTGAGCGCCGGAGCCACATTGTACGGTCTCTGGCAGGCCGACCACTTTTTATGGTCGGTAGATACCACCAACCGCCGGCTAATGATCTTTAACGATACCCTGACCGCGCCGCCGACGCTGACCTCGCCGGAAAACGGGGCTTCGGCGATGGGCAGCCTGGTCGACCATACCGTCAGGGGCATCACCATTGACTGGGAACCGGTGGCGGGGGCCACAGGCTATGAATGGGAATGCGACTATTACGACGATTTTACCTCCGTTTCCGGCGTCTTCGGGGACAGCACGTCCGGGACGTCGGTACGCCTGCCCGCCCTCGAACCGGCCGCCACCTACTACTGGCGGGTGCGCGCCAGCAGCCCGGCACTCAGCCCGTGGTCGGAGAGGCGCTCCTTTACGACCGTCATGGACACCGAGGCCGTCACCCTCCGGCCGGAGAGTCCCGCCGCCGGCGTCACCGGAGTGCCGCTAAAGCCGGTTTTCCAGTGGACAGCGGTGATCGGCGCGGAAGCCTACGAGTTGCTCGTGGCTACGGATGCGGTCATGAACGAGCCGGTAATCGCCAGGACCGGCGAATACGCCGTGGCCGGGAACGTCTGGCATTGCGACATGAGCCTGGACTACGCGACGACCTATTACTGGAGAGTTCGGGCGACCAACGCCAGTACCAGCAGCGCCTGGAGCACCACCGGCGTTTTTACCACGGAAGAAGCCCCGGTAGAAGAAACGCCAACACCGTTTACGAACCATGAACAACCGCTAATACATCCTCTGGCGGACAATCCCACGGGACAGGTAGCGGCGCTGCCCGCGCCTACGCCTTCCGTAGGTACCGCCGCGACGCCGGACTCCGGGGAAAAGCCGGATATATTTACAGGCGTGCCTGACTGGGTAATCTATCTCATCGGGGGGTTGATGGGGACGGTTATCCTGGCGCTGATCGTGGTGCTGATAACGGTGGTAAAAATCAAACGCGTCATGTAGGGCTATTCACAGCTTATATTGACGATACCGTTGTTACCTCACCCCTTACCCCTCTCCAGCCTGTATTATCATTCAAAACGTGATTGTTATTAGGCTGGAGAGGGGAGTTAAGAAGAGAGGGGGATTAGGGGGTGAGCCTAGTAAATATCCTTTCTTGACACTATTCCTCTCGCTGATATATTCTGGAGTGAAAACGTTAGATACGGGAGGGAACTACGATGACTCAACCTCAACCACCTCAGCAACCGCAACAACCGCCACCGACTCAGAAGCCACAGACCACTGGCCTGCAGGAAAACGTCGCCTGCCTGCTGTGCTACGTAGGGTGGTGGATCAGCGGAATAGCGTTCCTGGTACTTGAGCCGAACAATAAAACCATCAAGTTCCACGCCTGGCAATCAATAATCATCTCCGTGCCGGTTTCCATACTCGCCATCATATTCAGCTCGATACATGGCGTCTGGTTCATCGGAACGATCCTCTGGATACTGGGATGGGTCTTACTACTGTACGTCGGGGCCATGGCTTACCAGGGCAGGAAGATCATCGTGCCCGCCGCCGGGCCGCTGGCGGAGAAATGGGTGGAGCAGCCGCCAGGCTCCGCCCCGCCGCCCGCCGCCAAATAGGTATACTATTTGAAAAAACACAGGAGGGAACCATAATGCCATTCGTGACCGTAAAACTCATCGAAGGAAGAACCGCTGAACAGAAACGCGGCATGGTCAAAGACGTCACCGCCGCTATTGTGAAGAACATCGGCTGCCCGGTAACGGCGGTGCATATAGATATCATCGAACTGAAACGGGAAAACATCGGACAGGCCGGCAACTTGATGAGTGACCTGAAATAAACGCCAGGGGAGTCGATTTTGAAAGTACTGGGGATCATGGGCAGCCCGCGCATCGGGGGCAACACCGACCTGCTTCTCGACGAAGCGCTCAACGGGGCACAGGGACAGGGGGCGGAGGTGGAAAAAATTACCGTAGCCAATCTTAAGATTGCACCCTGCCGGGAAATCTACGCCTGCGCGAAAGACGGGAACTGCCCCATCAAAGACGACATGACGGACATTTACGACAAGCTGGTGAAAGCGGACGCGATCATCGTGGCGACGCCGATTTTCTTCTATACCGTCAGCGCCCAGCTGGCAGCGCTCATTTCCCGCTGCCAGGCTTTATGGTCGAGGCGGTACGTCCTGAACTGGGACATACCGGCGAAGAAGGGGGCTTTCATCGCGGTGGGGGCCACCAAAGGGGTCAAGCTATTCGACGGTCCGAAGCTGACGATACGCTATTTTTTCAAGGCCGTAAACGCCGAGTACAGTGACGAGCTACTGATAAGAGGCGTCGACAAGAAGGGCGAGATAAAACAGCACCCTACCGCCCTTATGGACGCCTACGAGCTGGGTAAAAGACTGGCGACGGCTGACTAACCGGCTTTACGGTCACCCTGGACACCGATCGTTATTTCCCGGAAGGGCACGACGTTGCCGCTGGCCAGGATGGCCTGTTTGGCCATGTGCACCAGTCCCGAGCAGCAGGGGACTTCCATATGCAGCACAGTCAGGCTCTTGATGCCCGCCTGCCTGAGGACCTCCGTCAGCTTTTTCTGGTGCGCCGCGAAGTCGTCCAGCTTGGGGCAGGCCACCAGCAGCGCCGTATTGTCGCCTAGGAAGTCGCGGTGAAAACCGGCGTAGGCGAAAGGCACGCAGTCAGCCGCCAGTACCAGGTCCGCCTCCTTCAAAAAGGGCGCCGTCGGTGGCACTAGAGCCAGCTGCACCGGCCAGTGGTGGAGCCTCGACTCGATAGCTTCGGCGACCGGTACCGGCGGAGACGCCGTTCCGCCTTTCATGGCGAATTGCTTGACGCCGGCGGACGGACAGGCGAAACGGGGCTTTTCTTCCGCCGCTTTTTCCGCCTGCGCTCGTGCTTCTACCGCCGCCTCGTCGAAATCCTCGGCTACTCGCTCCTCGACGGTGATGGCGTCCTGAGGGCATTTGCCCAGGCAAGCGCCAAGCCCGTCGCAGTACGTCTCGCTAATAAGTTTCGCTTTGCCGTCGATAATCTGTAAAGCACCTTCGGCGCAGGAGATAATGCAGGCGCCGCAGCCGTTACATTTTTCCTCGTCGATGTTAACTATTTTCCTCACTGTCCTGGTTACCATGCCACACCTCCGAAGTCCTATAAACCGGCGCCCTTGAGGGCATTCCAGCGCTCTTCTCCCAGGCACTGGCGCGCCGAGGGGCACCACTCAATGCAGGAGGGCGTCTGCTCTTTATAGACAAACTTGCCGCATTTCTTACACTTAATCCTGAGCTCATCGGAGAACATCTCCACCTCAGCGCCGCAGCCCGGGCATTTATAGAGGGCTGCCCGCAGGTTCCTGATGTCCTGGCCGGGGCATTTTATGTTCATATACAAACCTCCCGGGCTCTAGTCCAAGGTTCACTTAGATGGTACAAGAACAAGTTCAAAGCCCACTATGACATAAGTCGCAAGGGCACAGGATGCCTTTGCTTTATTTATCCCTCCAAATTTTCCCCCGCAATCACACTCACCCCCTTACCCCCTCTCAAACAGACTCAAATACTATGCCAATTTCCTTTTTGTTTGAGAGGGGGAAGAAAAAAGAGGGGTCGTGACCCCTCTTAGACGCCCCGCATAAAAGGGGAGTAGCTTGCCGAGAGGGTTCTGTACCCCTCTTAAACGCCCCGTGTATTAAGGGTGAGGTAAAAAAAGAGTCCCGACCGGAATCGGGACTCTTGAGCGTATTTAACCAAGAGAAACAAGCTAAACCGACAGGCGCATCAGCTTCCTGGCGTTGTCCTCGTAGATCTTCTTTTTATCGTCATCCGAGATGGCCATCGCCTCGATAGCGTTGATCGTCTGGCGGTAGTTACGGTCGCCCCACTCGGTATCGCCGAGTGGGAAATCGATGCCGAACAGGACGTGATCAGCCCCAAAGAAATCGAACCCGCACATCAGCGCCGGGGTATTACCGTAGATGGCGGTATCGGCGTAAAACATGCGGAAATAGTCGATGGGGTCTTTCTTCAGTACCGGTTTTTCCTCCCCGATGCGCAATACCTGGGTGAACTGCCGTATCCTCTCCGCATAGAAGGGCACCATGCCGCCGAGGTGGTGCGTGACGATCTTCAGGGTGGGGTATTTCTCCATGATGCCGCTGAAGACCAGCCGCGCCATGGCGGAGGTGGTATCGTAGGGCCAGCCGAAGAGGCTGAACATGTTAAAGCGCGACAATTTTTCGGTAAGATAGTCGGGGTGGTCGACCCGGCGCATGGGGTGAATGACGATGGGCAGCTCGTACCGGGCCATCTTTTCGAAGAGGGGGAGGAACTCCGGGGAATCAAGGGGCTTTTCATCGACCGGGGTATGGATATAGACTCCCCGGAACCGCAGGTCCTTGATAGCGTGGTCGGCCTCCTTGAGGGCGGCGTCCATGTTGTTCATGGCCAGGGAAGCCAGCGCCCCCGCGAAGCGATCGGGGTATTTCTGGACGAGCTCGGCCATCTCTTCGTCAGCCCGCAGGGCGAGGTCGGCGGCTTTAGCCGGGCCGGCGGCGTGCTCGACGGGGATGCGGCCTAGAGTCAGCACCTGCCGTATGGGCTCGTATTTATCCATGATGCGGAAACGCTTATCCAGGTCGTAAAGCGGCGGGCACGGCAGGACCTGCTGCTCGTACATTTTCGGGGCTACCTTGTGCAGGGCTTCCCCGTACTTGGGCGGGACGATGTGGGCATAGGCGTCGATTTTCAGCTCGTAAGGCGGTTTCATCTTGACTCCTTTCTATCCACGGGTGCGCAATTTTATAATCTTTTAAGGGGGGAAGTCAAATATTCCCAGTTTGACTTATCATCGTTTAAAGTGCTATACAGGAATAGCGCCTTTCATACAGCTCTGGGAGGAATATCATGAAAATCACCAAGGTAGAATGCATCCCGGTCTCTGTGCCCTTCGCCAAGCCGATGGTCATGTCCGGCGGTCCGGCCAGGGGCGCCGACGCCGTGGTCCTGAAAATCAATACCGACGAGGGGATCACGGGGGTTTCCGAGAGCGGTGACACCTCTTTATGGTACATGGGCGAGAGCCAGGACTCCATTATGTCAAATATCGTTCATGTCTTCGCCCCACAGATACTCATCGGGGAAGACCCGTTCAATATCGAAACCATCGTGGCGAGGATGGATAAAGCCGCCCGCGCCAACAACCAGTCGAAAGCGGTCGTCGATTACGCCCTGCACGACCTCATGGGAAAGGCGCTGGGCGTGCCGGTATACAAGCTGTTGGGTGGCCTCGCCAACGAGAAAATCGCACTGGCCTTCGTGATGTCCTCGGGGACCGCGGCGGAGGTGGGGGCGGAAGGCAAAGCCCTGGTCAAGGCCGGTTTCAAGGGTTTAAAACTCAAGGTGGGCGCACGTAAACCGGAGGAGGACATCGAGCTCATAGGCGCGCTGCGGGAGGCGGTGGGAAGCAAGATAAAGATCATGATCGACGCGAATGGCGGCTGGCTCTATCACCAGGCGCTTTACGTCCTGCAGCGGGCGGCCAAATACGATATCTACGTCGCCGAGCAGCCCGTGCCGTGGTGGGACATCGAAGGACTGGCGCGACTCCGCCGGAAGGTGGACGTGCCGGTCTTCCCCGACGAGTCGGCCGCCGAGCTCGGCCACGTCATGCAGATAATTAAACAGGAAGCCGCTGACGGCCTGTTTCTGAAGATACCTAAAGCCGGCGGCATATTGAAATCGCAGAAATGGGTGGCCATCGCGCAGGCGGCCAACCTGCCGGTGATGTGCGGCTGCATGATCAACTCCGGGCTAGGCGCGGCCGTCGAGGCGCACTTCCTGGCCGCTACCGCCTGGATGGGCAAGATCGAGCAGGAAGCCATCGGCCCGCTGAACCTATATAATATTCCGGACACGGTCAGCGTGCCGCTGAAGAACGACCTCGCGGTAACGGTACCGAGGTACGAAAACGGGTTTCTCTACCCTCCGGAGGGGCCGGGCTTCGGGGTGGAACTGAACGAGGCGGCGGTGAAAAAGCTGGCGACGCCCGGCAAGAGCCGGGTGACAATCGGGAAATAAGGAGCTTCGAATGAGCACAGCGATAGAAAAGCTGGCCGACAACGCGCTGGCGACCGGCTTTGATAGCTTCGACAAAGACACGCTGGAAGCGGCGAAATACCGGATTATCGATACGCTGGGCTGCCTCATCGGCGGGGCTACCGACACTGGCAATCCGGAGCTTTTAAAGTTAATCAGGGAAAACGGCGGAAAAAAAGAGGCAACGATCCTCGTACATGGAGGTAAGGCGCCGGTAGCTGAAGCAGCTTTATTGAATTCAATCATGGCGCGCTCGTTCGACTTCGGTCCGGTGAGTCCGCTGGTGGAAGGCTTCAGCTGCCCCGGCCATACCAGCGAAACAACCGTTCCGACCGCTCTCACCCTGGGGGAGGTCGCCGGGGCCAGCGGACGCGACATGATCACCGCGTTACTCGTCGGGGACGATATCGCGGCGAGGCTGCTGGCGGCTTCAGGCTTCGGTTTTTCACTCGGCTGGGACGGCGTGGGGACGGTCAACGTCTTCGCCGCAGCAGCCATGGCAGGCCGGTTCCTCGGCTTGAATAAACCACAGCTGAGAAATGCCTTCGGCATCGCTTTAAACCTGCTCGGCACGACATTCCAGTCGTTCTGGGACGGCACGACGGCCTTCAAACTGCCGCAGGGGCTGGCGGCGCGGGCGGGGATCTTCGCGGCGCAGCTGGCTAAAGCCGGCTGGACGGGGCCGGAGGACGCCCTGATGAGCCGGTTCGGCTACTATAAAATGTTCACCGGGGGCTGTAAAAAACCGCAGGCGCTGACCGATCATCTGGGCGAGAGATACTATTACGACGGCACGATCAAGCCCTACCCGTGCTGCCGTATCACGCACGGGGCTATCGACGCCGCGCTGGCTTTACTCAAGAAATACAGTATTGTAGCTGAGGACATAGAATCGGTCAACCTGGAGGTTGCCCCGGGCGGCATCGACCACGCCGTCGGGCATCCGTTCAAAATCGGTGACTTTCCTCACGGCAACGCCGCTTTCAGCTACGAATACACGGTGGCGACGGCGTTCCTGTTCGGGAGTGTCAAGCCGGAGCACTTCACAGAGAAAGCGATAAAAAATCCGGCGATAACGGAATTCATTAAAAAGATAAAGATGACGGCGGTTAATGATGTTGAGTTTGAAAAGGCCCGGATGACGGTAACCCTTAAAGACGGTCCGAAGCTGACGGAGACGGTGGTCAACGTCAAGGGCGACCCGCTGGCTAACCCCATGACCCACGACGAGATAATCGCCAAGTACTGGGTGAACGTGGATTTCACGCAGAAAATCAGCCGCCAGAAAGCCGAAGAGCTTTTAGATAAGCTGTTAACCCTGGAAAAGCTGGACAGCGTCAGGGAGCTGATACCGCTGCTGGTGGGGTAACAAATACTACCAATACTACAAATTTCCAATACTACCAATATTTCAGGATTTTTAAAGCCCGCTGGTTATTTGTAGCACTGGTATTTATCAGTAGTATTTGCCGTATTGTTATCTCCTTTCTATCAGCTCAATCAATACATTCTCGGCGGCGGAGGGGTGGATAAAGGCGATTTTAGCGTCCGGCATCTCCCGCGGCTCTTCGTTCTGGAGCTTCCTGCCCTGAGCTTTCAGTTTCTTCATTTCTTTAACGACGTCGTCGGTGACGAAGGAGATATGGTGCAGGCCGCCGCCGGTTTTTTCCAGGAATTTACCGAAGGGATTATCGGCGCTCAGGGGCTGAAAAAACTCCATCTTGATATCGCCGAGGGTCGCGAACATGGAAACGAAGCCGGGACCTTCCCTCTTTTCCCCCGTTTTGAAGCCGAACATCTCGGCGTAGGACAGGGCGGCTTTATCGATGTCCTTTACCACGACGGCAATATGGTCGATTTTCTTGAGCATTTACTTCTCCTTTTCCTTTGTCATCCTGAACGTAGTGAAGGACCCGTACTTCGCTTCGCTCAGAATGACAACGATGCTTTAGAATGGGAAAATCGCCGGTAAATCGTGAGTTTTGTTTTTGGTTAAAGTGGCCGGCATGGCCTCGGCGAGCTCTTCCGGCGTCCAGTGGCCGTCCTTTGAGAGCACTTGCTCGACGGGAGGAGGGTCGGCGTAAATGCCGACGTGCCCGTGCCAGACCTCGAAGACGCAGCCGTTAACGTTATGGGCTTTTTCCGAAGCTAGATACACGACCAGACCGGCGACATCTTCCGGCTGGTTGAGCTCGAGCATTTGCTTCACGCGCCTCTCGGCGAGCTCGGCGCCCCACATTTTAGCCCACGCCTCTTTGAGACCTTTCTCCTTCACCATCTCGATAAAGCCCCGCGTGCCGGCCACGGGGCGGATGACATTACAGGTCACGCCGTAGCGCTGCATGTCCCGGGCCACCGTGCGTGTCAGCCCCACGATGCCTTCCTTGGCGGCGCTGTAGTTGGCCTGCCCCATGTTGCCTAAACCGGAATGAGAAGAGGTATTAATGATGCGGCCGTATTTCTGCTCTTTCATAACGCGGCAGGCAGCACGGGTACAGTAAAAAGTGCCGCTCAGATTCACTTTAATGACAGAATCCCACTCGTCATCGGAAGTATTATAGACCATGCGGTCGCGGTTGAAACCGGCGTTATTCACCAACACGTCGATGCGCCCGAAGACATCGATAGCTGTCCTGATAATGCTCTCCGCCCCAGCGACTTCCGCCACGGAGGCATAGCTGGGGACGGCTTCGCCGCCGCCTTTTTTGATCTCGGCGACGACCTCGTCGGCGGGGTTTTTCGACACGCCGGAGCCGTCGGAGGCAACACCTAAATCATTGACGACGACCCTCGCGCCCTGCGCCGCCAGGCCGATAGCTTCAGCCCTGCCGAGTCCTTTTCCCGCCCCCGTCACGACGGCCACCCTGCCCGTCAATAGCTCGCTCATATGACCTCCGGAATAATACTACAAATACTACCAATACATACCAATACTACCAATATTTCAATATTTCGATATTTAGCTATGGAAGTATTTTACTCACGCTATCACGTTCTTTTCTTTCAAAGCGCTTATCTCGTCCCAGCCCATGCCGAGCGTTTCCGTCAGAATTTCCTCAGTATGCTGGCCGTATTCCGGGGCGGTGCGGCGGATGGTCGTGGGGGTCCGGCTGAACTGCCAGGGCGGCATGATGACCTTGAGCTTTTTCCCGGCGGGGTGGTCGATCTCCCTAAAGTACCCGTCCGCCCAGGGAGTGGGGTCGTTGGCGACCTCTCCCGGAGTCTTAACGATCGTCCAGATGATATTTTCTTTAGCGAGTCGCTCCGCCCATTCTTTTTGTGTTTTAGACTTAAAGATCTTATCGAGGATCTCGATGAGAGGGACGTTATTCTTCATACGGAGTTCGTGGGTTCTATAAAGGGGGTCGGTCTCCAGCTTGCCCAGTTCCAGAGCCTTGCAGATACCCGCCCAGTAGCGGTCGCCCTGGATGCAGGCCAGCTGTATCCACTTGCCGTCCTTGCATTCGTAGCTGTTAAAGATGGGGTTGCTCTGGTTGGTACGTGAGATACGCCCGTATTCCAGCCCGGTGGCGAGCACGGATGAAAGGACGATGCCCATCGACCATATCCCCCCGCCAACTAGAGAGATACAGACCTCCTGGCCTTCGCCGGTGCGCTCGCGGTGAAAGAGCGCCATCATGATAGCGCAGGCGGCGTACATGCCGGTGGTGTTATCGCCGAAGCCCGGCACCTGGAAAGGCAGTGGCGTGCCCGGCTCTCCCAAGGTGGCCATAACGCCGCTGCGCGCCCAGTAGCCGACGAAGTCGTACGCGCCGACGTCCTTTTCCGGGCCGTGCAGGCCGTAGCCGGAGAGGTGGGTATAAATAATTTTTGGGTTGACCTTAAAGATATCCTTATACTCCAGCTTCAAATCTATTAATGCGTGGGGGCGGAAGTTGCAGACGAAGACGTCCGATTTCTCGACGAGCTTATAAAGAATATCCCGACCTTCCGGTTTCTTGAGGTCGAGGGTAATGCCTTTTTTGTTGAGGTTATAGAACTCGAGGACGTAGTTGATATCGTAAATGGGGACGTTGCCGCTGATTTTCAGGATGCCGCGGGTCTGGTCGCCGCCGCCGGTGCGCTCCACTTTAATGACCTCCGCCCCCATGTCCGCCAGTATGCGGCAGGTGACGGGAGCCAGTCCGGCTTCAGAAACATCGAGGACGCGGATGCCTTCAAGGGCCATTTTCATAAGGACTCCCTCCCGGACGCTACTTCTCGTTCCCCACTATCAAACACGAGCAAATGCCCGTCCCGGCGTTGCCGCCGAGGTTATGCGTTAAAGCGAGATGCGGGTTCTTTACCTGCCGCGGGCCGGCCTTGCCCTGGAGCTGCTTATACATCTCGTACATCATACGCAGGCCGCTAGCGCCGAGCGGGTGCCCGAAGCACTTAAGACCGCCGTCGGTATTGACCGGCAACTCGCCTCTAAGGGTAAATGTGCCGGCCTCGATGTCTTCCTTTGCGCGACCTAGCGGGCTGAACCCCAGGTCTTCATAGACGATCATTTCGTGGATGGAAAAGCAGTCGTGGACCTCGGCGCAGCTTATCTCATTACGCGGGTCTTTCACGCCGGCCTCGGCGTAGGCCTTACGCGAGCCCAGCCGGTTCTCCTCGATATGGGTGAAATCGTAGTCCTGCCGCATGGCGCCCTGGCGCGCGCCCACGTTCACCTGAAGGGCCTTGATATAGATGGGATCGGGCCGGAACTTTTTTGCCAGGTCGGCGCGGGTAACGACCGCCACCGCCGCGCCGTCGGAGACGCCGCAGCAGTCGTAAAGCCCGAGCGGCCAGGCGATAATCGGGGCATTGACCACCTGGTCGATGGTGAGCTCGTTCTGGAAGTGGGCCTTAGGATTGAGGCTGCCGTTGTGGTGGTTCTTCACGGCAATCTGCGCCAGGAGTCTTTTACCTTCTTCCGGCTTGATCTTGTAGTCGTGGAAGTAGCGGGTGGCCATATAGGCGAACGACGCCGGGGCGCTGTAGCCGGGCCCGATGCCGGAGCTGGCGTCCTGGTTGTCCCCGACGATGCTCGGGCCCTTGACGCCCGTCGCGCCGGAGTCCTTGAGCTTTTCCACGCCTACCGCCAGGGCAATATCACAGACACCGGCGGCCACGGCATAGCTGGCGGCGCGCAAAGCCTCCGAGCCTGTAGCGCACATGTTTTCCACGCGGGTCATGGGGATATACTGTAGCTGGAGGGGGGAAAGGGTGATGGCGGAGAGGCCGGAAAAAACCGTGCCCACCCAGGCCGCCTGGATGTCTTTGGGTGCAATGCCGGCGTCCTCGAAAGCCTCATAGGCGGCTTCGACGACCAGGTCTTCGACCCCTTTGTCCCAGCGCTCCCCGAATTTCGTGCAACCCATGCCCACGATGGCGACTTTATCCTTAATGCTTTCCATATGTCATTCTCCTATTGTCATTGCGAGACCATCCCCGACCGTAATCGGTGAGGCGAAGCAATCTCACGGTTAGTCAAAGGGATTGCTTCGTCGTTAACGTTCCTCGCAATGACATATCATTCTACCGGCTTCGCCTTCCAGAAATAGTTATGGACGCCCCGGCTGGTAAACATTTTACGATAGGTCATTTCGAGGGGCATGCCTATTTTAACTTTATCGATATCGCAATCGGTCAGCTCGACGATTATCCGGCCGCCGCCCTCAAAGTCGACCACGCCGCTGACACCGGGGGGATTAAGGGTCGGCATCAGCTGGTCGATGCTGTAGGTGAAGAGTACGCCCTTCTTGTCGGAAAACTTGTACGGTTCGAAGCTATCTTTCTCCTGGCAGTTGACGCAGACGCGGGGAGTCTGGCCGATCTGCACGAATTGCGGCGTGCCGCACTTTTTACATTTGGATCCGTATAAAGCAGTAATGGCTTTACGTTCACGCCAGCGGGCCTGCAGCGATAAGGCGGAGCGTTCGGGTAGAGTGGAAGCCTCCACGGGCACGAGCCCGCGCCAGCTAAGATACTGCCCATAGTTAATGGCTGTTTTTCCGGACAACTGGTGGGAGATAACCGGGTTTTTCTGGAACTTCTTGATTTCATCGGTAACGCTAAGGATAAAGGCGTCGGCGCCATCGCCGTAAGCGGCGAACAAAATACGGTCGCCGGCTTTCCCTTTTTCCAGGGCCGCCGTCAGCATTAAGAAAGCCGCTGCTGCGCCGGTGTTACCGATTTCATTATAGAGCGGGTCCTGGACCTGTGCTTTATCCAGCTTTAACCGGCGCGCCAGTGCAGCGTGTTGGCGGGCATCGGCGGCGTAATAGACGACGCGGGTAAAATCCGTTATTTTCAGGTTTGATTTTTTCAACAGGCTGGAAATGGCCGACTGCATCGTGGGGAGATAGCCGGCCTCTTCGATGAACCGGCCCTCGGCGGAGCGCACGAACCGGTCTTCGTCCGTCCGCCAAAAATCCGTGAAGTCGCTGCTTACCGAGTAGCTGTCCTCAAGCTCGGCGATGACGTTTTCCGAGCCTATCGTTAACGCGGCCGCGCCGTCGCCAAGAGTCTGTTCCAGGGCGCCTTTGGCGGCCCCCTGGCGGCTGTCTGAAGCCACGACCATGGCGTTTTTTACCGAGCCGGCGTTGACCGCGTCTATCGCCGCCTTGAAGGCCATGGTGCCCGACCGGAGGGAATTGGAGAAGTCAGCGGTACGGCACTCCTCAGAAAGGTCAGCCGCCGAGGCCACGATAGCCGAAGAGAGCTTTTCTTTGTAGGGGGCCGTTGTCGTTGCCAGATAAAGTCCGTCGATAGCTTTACCGGCCCGTTTAAGGCAGTCGAGCGCGGCCGCTACCGCCATAGTGATGGTGTCCTCGTCATAGCCCGCTACCGCCCTGGAGCCACCCTGGCTCCGCCCTCCCCACATCCG
>DAIQQC010000102.1:0-5073 GCA_036787005.1 Dehalococcoidales bacterium
GAGTGGTACGCCAACGGCGCCGGCGCCATCAACTGGGGCTTCCCCGTCATCGCCGATACGCCCATACCGCAGATCCTCCCCACCGGCATCACCACCTACGAGCACGTCGTCTCCAACGTCCCGCACAACGAAATCGTTAACAAGGCCATCGAGGTCCGGGGGCTAAAAGTGACCGTCGCCGAGATTCCCATTCCGGTCGCTTTCGGCCCGGCCTTCGAGGGCGAAAGGGTCCGCGGCGACGATATTTACCTGGAGGCCGGCGGCGGCCGCACCCACATGGTGGAATGGGTCACCAGCAAGCGCATGGAGGAAGTCGAAGACGGCAAGGTTGAGGTCATCGGCCCCGAGCTCGACCAGATCAAGGTCGGCTCTCGCCTGCCCCTCGCCATCGCCGTCGAGGTAGCCGGCCGCGAGATGCAGGACGACTACGAGCCCATCCTGGAGCGGCAGATCCACCACCTCATCAACTACGCCCAGGGACTGATGCACATCGGCCAGCGGGACATCGCCTGGCTGCGCATCGCCAAGCAGCCCGTGGAAAAGGGGTTCAGATTAAAGCATATCGGCACTATCCTGCACGCCAAGCTGCACCAGGACTTCGGCCGGATTTTCGATAAGCTCCAGGTGAAGATTTACACTAAGGAAGAAGACGTCAACCGCATCCTCGAAAAAGCCCGCGCGGTCTACAAGGTACGTGACGCCCGCATCGAGGGCATGACCGATGAGTCGGTCGACATCTACTACTCCTGCACGCTCTGCCAGTCCTTCGCGCCCAGCCACGTCTGCGTTATCTCGCCGGAGAGGACGGGGCTCTGCGGCTCGTACAACTGGATGGACTGCAAGGCCGCCTTCGAGATCAACCCCACCGGCCCCAACCAGCCGGTCGCCAAGGGCGACGTCGTCAGCCAGAAGCTCGGTCAGTGGAAAGGCGTTAACGAGTTCCTGGTCAAGGCCTCCCGCGGCAAGATCGACCACTATAACTTCTACAGCATCGTCAACGACCCGCCTACCACCTGCGGCTGCTGCGAGGCCATCGCGGCCGTCCTGCCCGGATGCAACGGTGTTATGACCGTCAACCGCGACTACACCGGGGAGACGCCCTGCGGCATGAAGTTCACCACCCTGGCTGGGACGATCGGCGGCGGCCTGAGCACGCCGGGATTCGTGGGACACGGCAAATACAACACCACCCAGCGCAAGTTCCTCTCCGCCGAGGGCGGCTTACTGCGGCTGGTCTGGATACCCAAGAGTCTCAAGGAGGAAATCGGGGACCGCATCAAGACCAGGGCCCAGGAGCTGGGCGTGCCTGACCTGCTGGATAAGATCGCCGATGAGACTATCGGCGTGACTGAGGAGACGATTCTCCCCTTCCTCCAGGAGAAAGGCCACCCCGCCTTGAGCATGGACCCGATATTAGGGTAAAAAGGTGATAAATACCAGGCATCAAGTAGCAAGTAACAAGGAAATGTTTAAGTAATAAGTGATAAAAAATCGGGAGAGACGGGGTTTGATATTTAGTTCTTATCATTTCCTTGACACTTGTTACTTGTCGGTTGTTACTTAATTCTCGTTAAGGAGAATTTAAAATGGCGTTAACCGGAATTGAAATATTCAAGCTCCTGCCCAAGACCAACTGCGGCCAGTGCGGCGTGCCCACCTGCCTGGCCTTCGCCATGAGCCTGGCGGCCGGTAAAGCCGACCTCGCTAAATGCCCGCAGGTCTCCGAGGAAGCCAAGGCCAGGCTGTCCGAGGCGGCCGCACCGCCCATCCTGCCGGTGACCGTCGGCGTTGGTGACAAAGCCCTGAAAATCGGCGGGGAAACGGTCATGTTCCGCCATGAAAAACGTTTTGAGAACCCGCCCGGTATCGCCATCCTTATCAGCGATACTATGCCTGACGCCGAGGTGGACTCCCGGCTGAAAAAAGCTAAAGAAATGACCTACGAGAGGGTCGGTCTTACCCTGGGCAGCAACCTGGTAGCCCTTAAAGCTGAAAGCGGCGACCCGGCAAAATTCGCGGCGCTCGCCGCCAAAGTGAAATCAAGTAGCGATGCCAATATCATTTTAATGAGCGAGAAGGCGGATATTTTAACCGCCGCACTCAAGACCTGCGCCGATAAAAAACCGCTGCTTTACGCCGCCACTAAAGATAATATTGACGCCGTTGCGGCGCTGGCTAAAGAGAACGGCTGCCCGGTCGCGGTCAAAGCCGCCAATCTGGAAGAGCTGGCCGCCCTGACCGAAAAGCTGGCGGCCGCCGGTATTAAAAATATCGTTATCGACTCAGGCTCAAGAAAAACCCGGCAGGCCTTCCAGGACCAGGTCGTTATCCGCTCCGCCGCCCTGAATAAAAAATACCGCCCGCTCGGTTACCCCACCATCGTCTTCCCCGCCGAGATGACGGCCGACCCCATGAAAGAGGCCATGCTGGCCGTGATGTTCGTCGCCAAGTACGGCGGCATCATCGTCCTCTCGGATTTCCGGGGCGAAGTCCTCTTCCCCCTCCTGGTGGCGCGGCTTAACGTCTATACCGATCCGCAGCGGCCGCTGGCTACCAAGCAGGGCATTTATGAGATCAATAATCCCAACGAGAACTCGCCGCTGATGGTCACCTCTAACTTTTCGTTGACCTACTTCATCGTCTCCGGGGAGATTGAGAACAGCAAGGTGCCCAGCTGGCTCTACGTCAAGGACACCGAAGGACTGTCCGTCATGACTTCCTGGGCGGCGGGCAAGTTCTCGGCGGATATCATCGGGCCGGCCATTTTGAAGAGCGGCATCGCCGACAGGATCAAGCACCGCAAGCTCATCATCCCGGGTTACGTCGCGGCGGAGAGCGGCGGCCTGGAAGAGGAAATGCCCGGCTGGGAGATCATCGTCGGCCCGCGGGACGCCGCCAACCTGCCGGCCTTCCTCAAGGCCTGGAAGGTGTAAAGAAATGATACTTATCGGGGAAAACCTGAACGTAATTTCGCAGACCCTCGGCCCGGCCCTGAAAGACCGGAACGCCGCGCCCGTCCTCGAAATGGCCAGAGCCGAAGACGATGCGGGCGTTGACCTTATCGACCTTAATATCGGGCCGGCGCGTAAGGGCGGCGACGAGCTCATGGCCTGGGTGGTCGCTAACGTGCAGGCGGTTACCGGGAAAATGCTCTCGCTGGACACCACCAACCTCGACGCTATGGAAGCCGGGCTCAAAGCGCGTAAAGGCCCCGTCCTGATGAACTCGGTATCGCTGCAGACCAGCCGCATCGACCGCGGGCTGGAAATGGCTCTGAAACATAACGCCGACCTCATCGGTCTTTTATGGAGCAACGAGGGCATGCCGCGGGACTCCAACGAGCGGGCGATGCACACCGTCAATTTCGTTTATAAAGCTAACACGGCGGGCATCCCTAACGAGAAGATATGGATCGACCCCATTGCCAGTCCGGTGTCGGTGGAGATCAACCAGGTCAAGGCCTGCGTGGAGTTCATGGCCATGCTGGGGGAAATCGCCCCCGGCTGTAAGTCGGTGGTCGGGCTTTCCAATGTCTCCAACGGCGCCCCCGCCGAGCTCCGCGGCTGGCTCAACCGTACTTACATGGTCATGCTGGCGCGCTACGGGCTCTATTCCGCCATCGTGGATGCCTTTGATAAAGACCTCATGGCTATCGCCAGAAGCAATCGATCCGACATTATTGATCTGATACATAGAGTAATGGACGGCGAAAAACCGGACCTAGCCGCCCTCTCTAAAGAAATGCAAAATTACGTCAAGACCACTCGCGTCCTCCTGGGCGAATCGCTGTACTCGCACTCCTGGCTGGACATTTAAGACACATTTCCTCTGTGCATTAACTCAACCCTTTTCTACTTATCCCCTTTGTCATTGCGAGCCATCCGCCGCAGGCGGAGGCGCGGCAATCTCATTACGTCATCTTTCTTTACTTTTCCGGATTTCCGGAAACACTAAAAAATCCCCTTAAAATGACATCTTCTTAAAAATAAAGTAAAATAAATACTTGATGGCAGGCAAACGAATCACCGTCCCGGAGCCCGGCGTCAGGGAAATTGCCCACGGGCTGGCGTATAAAATCGCCCGCGAGCGGCTGGCGGCCATAACGGATATTGAAAAACAGTGCCGCCACAGCGGCGCCCGCTACCTGCCCGATGAAAAATTAATCATCCTGAAATTCCTGGACCGCGACTACAAGATAACACTCCCCGAAGGTGAAGTAGTATTCTGCGCCGGCGCCGAGGTCGTGCCCGTCCGGGATAAGATCCTCCTCCTCCACTACTTTCTACGGGCCGGAGGCGCCCCGCTGACCGGCACCCTGATCACCTATAAGGAGCTCCAGGAAGGCATCAATTATTACCCCACTTTCTTTAAACGGGCGATAGAACCCATCGTTAATAATTTCAAGGAAGCGCCTGAAAAACTGCCGGAGACGGCGGCGGCGTTCGGCGGGAAACGGGCGGAATACGGGGATACCGCCGTCACTATCGCGGCATTCCCTAAAGTTCCGCTGACCATCGTCCTCTGGCGTGGCGATAAGGAGTTCCCGCCGGAAGGGAATATCCTCTTCGACAGCACTATCTCCGACTACCTCCCCACCGAGGACGTTACCATACTCTGCGAGTCCCTCGCCTGGAAGCTGGTCAGGCTTTCCAAGACCGGAGGTGATGCCCCTGGCCACCGATAATTTAGTCGAGGCGGAAGTCCGGGAAAAACTTGCGAAAATCCTCGCCAACTATAAAGGAGAGCGCGAGGACCTCATCCCCATTTTGCAGGACACCCAGGAGGCCTTCCGCTATTTACCGGCCGCCGCCATGCGGGAAATTGCCCGGTTCCTGAACATCACGGCAAATACCGTCTATGGCGTGGCCACGTTCTACGCCCAATTCAAGCTGACCCCGCTGGGTAAAAAGGTCATCCGCGTTTGCCGCGGCACCGCCTGCCACGTGCGCGGCTCGACGAAAGTCCTGGCGGAGATGGAGAAGCGACTCGGCATCAAGGCCGGGGAGACGACCAAGGATATGGAATACACCCTGGAAACGGTCGCCTGCATCGGCGCCTGCGCCCTGGCGCCCA
>DAIQQC010000103.1:0-5021 GCA_036787005.1 Dehalococcoidales bacterium
GATTCCCGATCAGGTCGGGAATGACCCTTCGACAAGCTCAGGGCGAGCGGAAGAATGAGATTGCCGAGTCGTCCCGATGAATCGGCACTCCTCGCAATGACAGACGGAACCCGGGCCGAGGTAATGGGACGAAAGTAACATCACCGAACTTCGCTGATTTTAGCTACTAAAACACATGTAATGCGTTGTATGCGTTATGTATAACTGATATACTACATATAAAATATAAACCCCGAGGGCAAAATACTGACACCAGGAGAGACACCCGTATGAGTCCAGACGATCTCAAGAAACGACCGAGGGTAGTGGTCACCGGTATGGGTGCCGTCTGCCCGGTGGGCAACAACATCGAGGAAATGTGGGCGGCCCTGATAGCTGGAAAATCCGGAATTGACTACATCACCAGCTTCGATACTACCGAGTTCGAGACGAAAATCGGGGGGGAAGTAAAGGGCTTCGACGCCAGCCTGTACGCCAGCCGGAAGCTCGTCCAGCGCATGGACCGCTTCACCCAGTTCGCCGTGGCGGCGAGCATGCAGGCGGTGCAGGCTTCCAGGCTGAGCATCAACGCCGACAACGCCTACGAATGCGGGGTCATCATCGGCAACAGCGTCTGCGGGCTGCTTTCCGTTTCCGAGCAGTACAAGGTTCTCACGGAAAAAGGGCCCGATCGGGTCAGCCCGATACTGGCGCCCACCATGACCGGCGATGCCGCCTCGGTGCAGGTCTCGCTGGTGCTGGGCGCCAAAGGCGCCAACTTCGCCACGTCGTCAGCGTGCTCCAGCGGCAGCGACGCCATCGGCCTGGCTTACAACCTCATCCGGCTCGGCGACGCCAAGATAATGATCGCCGGCGGGACGGAAGCCCCGATCATGCCCATCGTCATCGCCGCTTTCAGCAACATCCGGGCGCTCTCGGCCAAGAACGAGAACCCGAAGGAGGCCTGCCGCCCGTTCGACGCCAGGAGGAACGGCTTCGTCATGGCGGAGGGGAGCGGAGTATTGGTGCTGGAGGAAATCGAGCATGCCCTCGAGCGCGGCGCGCCGATTTTCGCCGAGCTGGCGGGCTATGGCGCCACCAGCGACGCCTTCCACCTCATCCAGCCGGCGCCGGACGGGCTCAGCGCCGCCGCAGCGGTAAGGATAGCCCTGAACAAGGCTAATATCAACCCGTACGAAATCGAGTACATCAACGCCCACGGCACGGCCACCGTGCTCAACGACCGCATGGAGACCAACGTGATCAAGAACGTCTTCGGCGAGAGGGCGAAAAAGATACCGATATCCGCCAGCAAGTCGATGCTGGGCCACCTCCTGGGGGCGGCGGGGAGCATCGAGGCGGTGATAACGATCCTGACCATGCAGCGGGAAATCATACCACCCACGATAAACCTGACCCATCCCGACCCCGAATGCGACCTCGATTACGTACCCAACGTGGCCAGGCCAGCCAAGGTAAACACGGCCATGTCCAACTCCTTCGGGTTCGGCGGGCACAACTCGGTGCTGATCTTCAAGCAGTTCGAGTAATCTGATAACCGCTCTCAATAAATCGTGAAAGAAAAAGAGTCGTACACAGGCCCGCCGTCGCCCGACGAACTACGCCTGCGCTACATGACCCTCGACGAAGCCCTACCCAGGCTCGACCGCTTTCTGCACGACACCTATATGTCCGGGCTGGCCACTGTAAAGATAATCCACGGCAAGGGAACGGGGACGCTACGGGAGACGGTACGGCGCATACTGGGCAAACACCCGCTGGTGAAGGGGTTCCGGGCGGGCGAAAAATGGGAGGGGGGAGAAGGGGTCACGGTGGTAGAGTTCAGTGAAAAGTAGGCCGGTGATTGATGGGGTGGGTGGAGGGATTTGAACCCTCGTTCTTCAGGGCCACAACCTGACGCCTTAGGCCTCTGGGCTACACCCACCGCGCGGAACACAATAATTATAGCGGAAAATCAGCCGGCTATTCAATCGTCCCGTTCTTCCGTTCGAACTATTTAGACCTCACCCCCTAGCACTATCCGTCTTTCAACCCTACTTAAAGTCATTTCAGCCATACCCATAAGACGGCGACCCGACTAATCCTTACGGACTCCGCCGGCCGGCCGGTTAGCCTAAAGGACTAGGGCCGGCCCTGAAAACACTAGCCAAAAAGACTAAAGTCGAGGGGAGGAGTGAGGAAAAGTACGTTCCGGTTATCTTGATGAGGCTCTTTTTATTGGATATCATTAGGACTACAGGGCTCAGCGATAAGTCAAATGTTAAAATCGAGGATAATTAACCAGACCTGGAACCGGCCGATCATATGGCAGGGCCGCTTCCTGCCGGAGGAGCAGAAAGCCGCCATGATACTGGCGGTTGCCTACCGCGGCTTCAGTCTGGCGTTTGCCGTAGCGCTGCTCTTCCTCGATAGCCGGGCGGAGCTCCGGCCGTGGCCGGATGTAGTTATCATCGCCACGGTCAGCGCCTACACTTTATTCAGAATCATCTGGCCGCTGCCGCGGCGCAATCGTAGGTTCACCTACTTCAGCTTCGGCCTCGACATGGTCGTAGCGCTGGGCGTACCGGTCTTTACCGGCGGGCTGTACAGTCCGTTCCTTATCTATTCGCTATCGCCGATCCTGACATCAGCGGTGTTGTTCCGCCGCCGGACGACGCTGATATTCGCCTCCCTGCCCGCCATATCAATCGCCACAGGGTACGCGGTCGATATTACGACATCGATGGCCCCGGCACCGAGCCTCAATATCTATACTATCGGTTTCCTTATCATCTACGCGACAGGCGCAATGCTGCTGGCCTGGCTGCCTTACGTGGTCAAGAACTCCTACGAAGAAACGAAATCGGCGGCGGTCCGCGACGAACGAAAAAGACTCTCCAGGGACATCCACGACGGGATGGCGCAGACCGTTGGGGTAATCTCGTGGAAGCTGGAACTGCTGCAAAAGAAAGTAGCCGCCAGCCGTTCGCCGAAACTCGGAGCCGAGGTTGAGGAAATCGGCGGGCTGGTAACACAGCTCCAGATAGAGACGCGGGACGTCATTAACGAGCTGCGGCTCCACACGCCGAGCGACGGAGGGTTCGTGGCAGGGCTGTCACAGTGCGCCACCGATTTCACGCAGAAGTACGGCACCAGGTGCGAAGTGAGCGTGGCCGGCGAGGAAATAGAAATCCCGGCACCGACCACCCAGGAACTCCTGTGCGTGGCGCGGGAAGCCCTTTCCAACGCCAGGAAACATGCCTTCGCCAGTAAAATCGAGCTCTCGCTGAGGTTCAGGAGCGGGCTCATCGAGATGCGCATCAGGGACGACGGCTGCGGCTTCGACCCGACCCAGGACGCGGAAGGGCACGGACTTGCCGTCATGAACGAGAGAGTAAAGACGGTGGGGGGAGAGATGTTCGTGATCACCAAGCAGGGGTGGGGGACCGAGATATGCGTGTACGTGTTCGCCAAGCCGAGGCAGCGGAACGGCCACCCGGCCAGCGCAGCAGAGGAGTCTAAAGAATGATCACCGTGTTAGTAGTTGACGACCATCCGGTGTTCCGGAAAGGACTCGTCATGGTACTGGGGACAAATCCCGAGATACAGGTGGTGGGGGAAGCGGTGGACGGGGTAGAAGCGGTAGAAAAGGCAACCGAGCTACAGCCATCGGTGGTCATCATGGACCTCCAGATGCCGCGGAGCAGCGGCGCCGAAGCGACCGCCTTGCTGCGGAAGGCCGCGCCGAACACGAAAGTCCTCATCCTGACCGTCTCGGAGAGGAACGGCGATATCTTCGAGGCGATGCAGGCCGGGGCCAGGGGCTACCTGTTAAAATATGTAGACATCGAACAGCTGGTAGCGGCGGTGAAGGTGGTAGCCCTAGGCGACGTGATCATCTCGCAGACGATAGCGGGAAAACTAATCGATTACCTGCGGCCGGCCAATGAACAGGCGGAAGCCAACGAGATGCAGGCCGCCCTCAGCATCAGGGAGCTCGAAGTGCTGAAGCTGGTGGCCGCCGGCGGGAGCAACCGGGAGGTCGGCGACCAGTTATCCATCAGCGAGGCGACGGTCAAGGCCCACCTGCGCAACATCATGGACAAGCTGCAGGTCAAGAACCGGGCGCAGGCGGTGGCCAGGGCGCTGAGCAGCGGCGTCCTGAAAAACTAGGCCAAAGGCCCAGTCCCCAGGTATCTTAATCAAACCTCACTTTTACCACCGATTATAGCCGGATAGTCATAGTACCCCTACAGGCCTGCCGGGCGGCCGGCGTCCCCGTTTTTAGCTTCATTACGAGCGAGATAGTAGAAAAGTAATGGGCAGGACTAGTACTTTCGGTGGATGACCTACTAGCCGAAAATCAGTCTTAAGGTGAAT
This sequence comes from Dehalococcoidales bacterium, assembly GCA_036787005.1. Taxonomy (GTDB): domain Bacteria; phylum Chloroflexota; class Dehalococcoidia; order Dehalococcoidales; family RBG-16-60-22; genus JBFYTX01. The sequence goes on from DAIQQC010000103.1 coordinate 4,360, forward strand.
TGTTATTGAAGCGTGCCCGTGATTAACTTGATACGTGGCAAAAAGAGAGGGTTCCACACGCCCCTGCAACAAGAGGTATGGAACCCCCGCATGGGGATTTTACCCGCCATGCACCCCAATTCTAGCACACTCCTCAAAACAGCAAAATCCCCCGGCCGGTATGCGGTAATAGCCACAGAAAATCAAAGCAAACAAAAAACAAACAAAACCAAAATCTAAAAAAGGAGAAACAATGAAAAGACTTCTAGTAATTGCGATCGCGATAATCGCGGTCCTGACGATGACCGTCCCGGCGATGGCCGCCGACCCAATCGGCGTAGGCACCGGAGTAGGAATATCCGGCGGCAGCGGCGAAGAGCCCGTAATCAAATGCAAGTGGGAGAGCTCAACCGAAGCCGGCAATGATGAAACCGGCGACCCGTCGCACTTAGTGGCCGGCCCCCAGATATATCCGCCGGTCAGCTTCCAAGGCACCGTACCCATCTATTTCTGGATCGTTGCCTACGATAACCCCCTACGCGACATCAGCGTGGTCTACGTCGACGTATTCCATCCGGCTGGCTACACGGAGAACGGCAGCTTCAAATTCCAGGTAATACTGCAACCCTGGGATAGTGCTAACCTGTCTGCCGTCACCGGCGAACAGGCCAGTGCTGCCATTG
>DAIQQC010000104.1:0-4997 GCA_036787005.1 Dehalococcoidales bacterium
ACGCCAGTAGGGTTGCTCCGAAGGGAGAATGTCCGCGGTGCCGCGCGCTGCCTGGTACATTTTCTCAATTCTCTATCGTCATTCCCGCGAAGGCGGGAATCCAGAGGGGGTAAAGGGGTTGGATTCTCGGGTCAAGCCCGGGAAAGACGAATTTTTATTTTCTTAAAGCAAGAATACAGTATCGGTGAAAGTTTTGCAAAGCTCGCGTCTTTAATTTCGCCCCCTTTTAGATTATACTGAAATTGCATACTTACCTATTTATTAAGATGCAGGAAAGCCATGGAATTTACTCGTTTAAGGGAAAAAGCCGCCGCCTACCTGCCGCCGGAAAAACTGGCGCTGGTGGAGGAAGCCTATAAGTTCGCCGCCGAGAAACACCAGGGACAGGTGCGGCTCTCCGGCGAACCTTTCCTGGAGCACCCTCTGCACACCGCCTATATCCTCGCCGAGCTCCAGCTCGATTCCGCGTCTCTGGCCGCCGCCCTGCTCCACGATATCCCGGAGGAGACCGGCCTGCCCATCGCTGATATATCGTCCAGGTTCGGCCCTGAGATAGCTAAGCTGGTCGACGGCGTTACCAAGCTGGGTAAAGTCCCGTTGACCTCCGGAGCCGCCAATCCCTCCCAGGCGGAAAACCTGAGAAAGATGCTGGTCGCCATGGCCGAGGACCTGCGCGTCGTCTTTATCAAGCTGGCCGATCGCCTCCATAACATGCGTACCCTGGGCGCGCTGCCCGCGGACCGCCAGCTCCGCAATGCCCAGGAGACCATGGATATCTTTGCCCCCCTCGCCCACCGCCTGGGCATCTGGGAACTCAAGTGGCAGCTGGAAGACCTCTCCTTCCAGTATTTGAAACCGCAGGACTATGCCCGCGTCGCCCGCCTGGTCGACCTGCGCCGCGGCCAGCGCGAGAAATTTATTGACCGGGCTATCGAAATCCTGAAGAAGGAGTTCGACCGCGCCGGGCTGGCGGCGGATATCTCCGGCCGACCCAAGCACCTTTACAGTGTCTTCCAGAAAATGGAGAAATACTCCGCCATGGGCCGCGACTTCGAGGATATCTATGACCTCTTGGCCCTGCGGGTCACCGTCGGCAGCATCCCGGAATGCTATAACGCCATGGGCATCATTCATACCCTGTGGCACCCCCTGCACGACGCCTTTGACGACTATATTGCCAACCCCAAGCAAAACGGCTACCAGGCCCTGCATACGGCTGTCATGGCCCTCGGTACTACCCGGCTGGAAATCCAGATCCGCACCCGCGAGATGCACCACGTCGCCGAATACGGTGTGGCCGCCCACTGGCGCTATAAAGAGGGCGAAAAAAAGGATATCAAGTTCGAGGAGAGGATGGCCTGGCTGCGCCAGCTTATCGAATGGCACCGCGAGCTCAGCGGCGCCGAGGAGTTCCTGGAGTCCGTCAAGACCGACATCTTCATCGACCAGGTCTTCGTCTACACGCCCAACGGGGAAATTAAAGACCTCCCCAAAGGCGCCACCCCCCTCGATTTCGCTTACCGCGTTCACACCGACCTCGGCCACCGCTGCGTCGGCGCCAAGATAAACGGCAAGCTGGAGTCCTTTAGCTATATTTTAAAGAACGGAGACATCGTCGAGATCATCGCCTCCAAAAACCCCCGGGGCCCCAGCCTGGACTGGCTGAATCCCAACCTGGGCTACGTGAACACCTCGCACGCCCGGTCGAAGATCCGCCAGTGGTTCAACAAGCAAGAGCGCACGGAGAACATCGAGCGGGGCAAACAGATACTGGACAAGGAGCTGCGCCGCCTCGGGATTAAAACGGAGCGCCAGGTCCTGGCGGAATACTTTGGTTTCAATAATCTGGACGATTTCCTGGCGGCCGTCGGCAACGGCACCGTCACCGCCCACCAGATCGTCCTCAAGCTGGCCGCCCAGGAAGAGAAGGCGCCGGGCATATCCGAGGTTGCTCCCACCAAGTCCACCGCGTCCTCGGTGCAGGTCCTGGGTGTTGGCGACCTCATGACCAGCATCGCCCAGTGTTGCCATCCCGTCCCGGGCGATAAGATCATCGGCTATATCACGCGGAGTCGGGGCGTCTCCGTCCACCGCGAGGACTGCCGTAACATCGTCCACGAGGATGAGAAAGAGCGGCTCATCCCGGTGGAATGGGGGCGGAGCGATGATCACCTTTATCCGGTCAATATCCAGGTCGAAGCCTGGGACCGCGTCGGCCTGATGCGCGATATCTCCACGGTGGTGGCGGAGGAGAAGGTGAACATTACCTCGGTCAACCTCGCCGACGGCACCGGCGATACCACGACCGTTTTTTTAACACTGGAGACCAGTGGGCTGGCGCAGTTGAGCCAGATCTTAAAGAAGATCGACGGCGTAAAAGGCGTTATCAGCGTGAGCCGGGTAGGTTTCGGGCCGCCGCGGCCGGGCGCCGTTGCTCCATCTGCGCCGGTCGTTAAGGACGATGCCGTCCTGAAGAAAAATCAAACGGAGGTAAATCTTGGGAAGTAAATCAGCGTTAAAACAGGCGAGGGTTGCCGGGAGGCGGCAGCAGCGCAATAAGTCCGTCCGCAGCCAGGTCAAGACCAATATTACCCGCGCGGAGAAGCTTATCTTTAGCGGCGACCTTGCGGCCGCCGGTAAGGCCGTGTCTGAGGCCGTAAGCACCCTGGACAAGGCGGCGGAGAAGAAGATGGTACATGCCAACAATGCCGCGCGGCGTAAGTCGCGGCTCTTAAAGAAGCTTAACCAGGCGACCGCCCGGCCCAAACCCGCCCCTAAGACGGAAAAAGCCGCCTGAACCGGCTATCAAAAAACTCACCCCTGCCTGGTAAAGGGAGTTCAACAGGGGCGTATGCCCCTCTTGAAAACAACTTCCCCCTCTCCTGACAGGAGAGGGGGATTAAGGTAATGGTTATTGGTTTCTTGATTCCAGGTGAATCAGGGCTTTAGGTGCCTCACCTTAGTCCGACGAAGGGATCGGCTTCGCTTCCTGTACTTGCATCTCCTTGCCGTCGCACGTAAGCGGGCCGTCGCCGGCTTTAGTGCAGAGAGCTTCGGTGCCGCATACGGAACACTTATATCTTTTACCCAGTTGGCTCGCCATTTTCCGACCTCCTGTAACAGGGGTTGATTATTTCTTTTGCTCCATGGGCTGACCGTGGCACATTATCGTCCCGGTCCCGCCTTTAGTGATAATCACTTCCGCGCCGCACTTGGTGCAGTGGTATCTCTTGCCTATCTGGTTTGCCATTGACTGCCACCTCTTTACGCGAGTTTACCTTGAATATTATATACCGTAACACACTCATTGTCAAAGCTGGTACGCTTACAGTTTAGCCAGCTTTTTCCCCAGCTCCTTGCAGGCCTTGAGGTTTTCCGCCGTGGGTGTCCTCTGCACCCCGATGCTCTCGTAAAATTTCTTCATGCCGAGCCCCTCGCAGATTTTCTCGACGCTCTCGATGGCCGGCAGGCCCCCGCCCCCGTAGCTCCCGAAGACGACGAACGGCTTGTTCTCCATCTGTCCCCGCACCGTCCCCCATACCCGGTCGAAGAAGTCCTTGATCATCCCCGCCATGTAGCTGAAATAGTTGGGTGTCCCGATGACCACGGCGTCGCAGCCGAGCAGGTCGTCCACGCCGGCGTCGGCGGCTTTCTTCAGCGTCACCGTCGCCCCCGCCCCTTTTCCGCCCTCCGCGATGGCCTTGGCCATGGCCTCGGTATTGCCGCTCTGCGAGTGATAGATAACGAGGATTTTCTTCATATCTGTAGATTCTCCTTTGTGTGAAGGGTTTTCAGCCATGAAGTATAATCGGGCGGGATTTTACTGTCAAATGGTCATTGCGAGTCCCGATTATAAGAAGAGGGGTCCGCACCCCTCTTAATAACTCCCTTTTCCCTTCATTCCCGCGCCGGCGGGAATCCAGTCCTTATCTCCCCATAAAAAGAGAGCAGACCCCTTTGGCTTTAGCCTCAGGGCGTCTGCCCTCAACTCCGCTCCACTACTCCTCCTTCTTGGTTTCCCTCGCTAATTGGCCTCCATTCGGTAGAGCCCTTTACGGCTTGTCGAGGAGCTCAGGAGCCTTCGGGTTTTCCAATCCTCACTTTAATCAGGGCATCACCTCTTTCCTCCCTTGCTTTCCCCTCCCCTCACTTCTATTGTCATTATAGACATATACATGAGATAGTTCCGTGACTTTTATCACCATCATTATTACCTCACCCCCTTTGTGGCCTTGATGCGACTCCACATGACACCAGGAGAGAGCGTTAGCGAGAAGGGGCGCCAGCCCCCTCTCAAACAACCGTAATCCAGGGGAGTGCGTAGCGAGAGGGGACGCTAGTCCCCTCTCGATTTCTTTCCCCCTCCCCAAACAAAATATAAGACTATTTGATCAATCTTCAGTTTGGAGAGGGGGCTAGGGGGTGAGGTAAATATGCGACAAAATCCCCTTCCCTTTCCCCTTTCTACGCTATATACTTGTACCGTACTTACTGCACATTTTAACAAGTGAATAGGGTCGTCCGCTTACCATAAAGTTGGAAACGAATGCCTGGAGTCCAAGCTAATTTAACATAAAGTCAGAAACGAATAACAGCTACGAAATTTCGTTAATTAGCTACAAAATCAAAAATAAAAAAACGAAAAACGAATATCCCGGCTGCTAGAACTCCAGCTCATACATCCTGAACACCGGCCCGTCTTTGCAGACCTGTTTCAGCCCGCTTTTCGTCTTTATCGTGCAGCCGTAGCACACCCCCACCCCGCACCCCATCATGATCTCCAGCGAAAGCTGGACGTCTTTTCCCCTCAACTCCGGTATCCCGGCCATGTTCTTATACATCGCCGCCGGCCCGCAGGCGAATACCTGGTCGGTGCCGGTCAAATAGTGCGGTATGAGCTGCGTCGCCAGGCCCTTGAACCCCTCCGAGCCGTCGTCGGTCGCCGCCACTACGTTCACGCCGGCCGGTGGCAATCCCTTCTCGTAATACTTTTGCGG
>DAIQQC010000105.1:0-4973 GCA_036787005.1 Dehalococcoidales bacterium
GAGAGACGGTCATTTTTTTAGTGGAGCTTTTTTAAGGGGCACAAAATGAAAAGTGACGCTGTAAAAAAAGGGATTGAAAGGGCGCCGCACCGGTCACTCCTCTACGCACTCGGCTGCTCGCCTCAGGATATGGATAAGCCGCTCATCGGCATCGCCAACAGCTTTACCGAGATCGTCCCCGGCCACACCCACCTGCGCCAGCTGGCCGAAGCGGTGAAAGAGGGCGTCCGCGCCGCCGGCGGTGTCCCCTTCGAGTTCAACACCATCGCCGTCTGCGATGGCATCGCCATGAACCACGCCGGCATGAAATACAGCCTGCCCAGCCGCGAGCTCATCGCCGACTCCGTGGAAGTCATGGCCGAGGCGCATGCCTTCGATGCCCTGGTCTTTATGCCCAACTGCGATAAAATAATCCCCGGCATGCTGATGGCCGCGGTGCGTTTGAACCTGCCCTCCATTTTTATCAGCGGCGGCCCGATGCTGGCCGGCTATGTCGACGGTAAAAAAGTCGACCTTAATACGGTCTTTGAAGCCGTGGGTAAAGTGGCCGCCGGTAATATGTCGGAAGCTGAGCTCCAGCGACTCGAGCAGCTAGCCTGCCCGGGCTGCGGCAGCTGCGCCGGCATGTTTACCGCCAACACGATGAACTGCCTGACCGAGGCTTTGGGCATGGGCTTACCGGGCAACGGCACGATCCCCGCCGTGGACGCCCGGCGCCGCGTCCTGGCGAGACAGGCCGGTACACGTATCGTCCAGCTCCTTAAGTCCGGTCCCAGGCCCCGCGATATAGTTACCGCTGACGCTATTTTTAACGCCTGCACCGTGGACATGGCCCTGGGCGGTAGCAGCAACTCGGTGCTTCACTTGATGGCCATCGCCAGCGAGGCGGGCATCGACTTCCAGCTGCCCACCATCAACGATATCAGCCGGCATACCCCTTATCTCTGTTCGCTGCGGCCCGCCGGCCCGTATCACATTGAAGACCTCGACCGCGCCGGCGGTATTCCGGTGGTGATGAGTGAGTTAAAAAGCCTTTTAAAGCGGAAATCGCCGACGGTCACCGGTAAAACCGTCGGTGAGAACCTTGTCGGCGTGAAGAACCTGGATAGAGATGTGATCCGCTCGGTGAAGAACGCCTTCGCGCCCACCGGCGGCCTCGTCCTGCTTTTCGGTAACCTCGCCCCGGAAGGCGCGGTGGTAAAAAAGGCCGCCGTCGCCCCGGAGATGCTCGTCCACCGCGGCCCGGCGCGTGTCTTTAACTCCGAGGAGACCGCCACCCGCGCCATCCTGGATAAAAAGATCAAGCCCGGCGACGTGCTGGTCATCCGCTACGAAGGCCCCAGGGGCGGACCCGGCATGCGCGAGATGCTGACGCCTACCTCCCTGATCACCGGCGCCGGCCTGGACAAAGAAGTAGCCCTGATTACCGACGGCCGCTTTTCCGGCGCTACCCGCGGCGCGTCCATCGGCCACGTATCGCCGGAGGCGGCTGCCCGCGGGCCGATCGCTGCGGTCAGGGAAGGCGATATCATTAACATCAATATACCCGGCCACAAGCTAAGCGTTGAGCTGACGGCAAAGGTAATCGCCAGCCGCCTGGCCAAGCTGCCCGCGTTTAAACCCAGGATAAAGTCCGGCTACCTCCGCCGCTATGTTGAGAAGGTGTCCTCGGCCAGTACCGGCGCGGTCTTTGAAAAATAAAGGGAGCAACGAAGATGAAAAAGACGGGTGCCCAGATTATCTGTGAAAGCCTGATCGCTGAGGGCGTCGAAGTCATATTCGGTTTCCCCGGCGGCGTCCTGCTGCCCTTTTACGATACCCTTCCCCAGTACCCGCAGCTGCGGCATATCCTGGTGCGCCACGAGCAGGCCGCCGCCCATGCCGCCGATGGCTACGCCCGCGCCACCGGCAAGGTGGGCGTCTGCATAGCGACCTCCGGCCCCGGCGCCACCAACCTGGTGACCGGTATCGCCAACGCTTTTATGGACTCCGTCCCGATGATCGCCCTTACCGGGCAAGTCGCTACTCCGTTCATCGGTAAGGACGCCTTCCAGGAGATAGATATCACCGGTATCACCCTGCCCATCACCAAGCACAGTTACCTGGTGACGGACCCCGGCGAGCTGGCATCCGTCTTTAAAGAGGCTTTTTATATCGCCCGCACCGGCCGGCCCGGCCCGGTCCTTATCGACCTCCCCCGGGACGTCCAGATTGAGCAGGCGGAGTACGCTGTCCCCGCCGGCGAGGTAAAGCTGGCCGGATACAAGATCCCCGCCAGGGGGCATCCCACCCAGATGAAGAACGCCGCTAAATTGATCAACGAAGCTCATCGACCGCTGATTATCGCCGGGCGCGGCGTCATTATCTCGGGCGCCAGCGACGAACTGAAAAAGCTCGCCGAGACCGCCCAGGTGCCGGTGGTTACTACTCTGCTGGGCATCGGGTGCTTCCCGGGCGACCACGTCCTGAGCTACGGCATGGCCGGCATGCACGGCTCCGGTTATGCCAACAAAGCTATTGATAACACCGATCTGCTGATCGCCGTCGGCATGAGGTTCGACGATAGAGTAACCGGCAAGATCGGCGCCTTCGCCCCGCACGCTAAGATAATACATGTCGACCTCGACCCCGCGGAGATCGGCAAGAACATCCGCGTCGACGTCCCAATTGTCGGCGACGTTAAGGCTGTGCTTCAGACCCTGCATAAGATGGTCGAGGTCGGCCAGCACCTCGAGTGGCTCCAGCAGCTTGACGACTGGCGGAGACAGCATCCCATGCTGGGAGTCAGGGAAGGCACGGGGCTGCTGCCGCAGTACATCATTAACAACCTTTATGAAGCCACCCGCGGCCAGGCCGTCGTGGTGACCGGCGTCGGCCAGCACCAGATGTGGACCGCCCAGCACTATATCTTCCGCGAGCCCCGCAATTTCATTTCTTCCGGCGGCCTGGGGACGATGGGCTTCGGCCTGCCGGCGGCGGCGGGCGCTAAGGTCGGACGGCCTGACCGGGCCGTCTGGCTGGTCGACGGCGACGGCTCCTTCCAGATGACCATCCAGGAGCTGGCTACCCTGGTCCAGGACAAGATCGCCGTCAAGATCGCCGTGATGAATAACGGCTACCTGGGCATGGTCAGGCAGTGGCAGGAGCTCTTTTACGGGAAGCGCTATGTTGCCACCCCGCTTTCCTGCCCCGACTTTGTTAAAGTGGCCGAGGCGTATTGCATCCCCGGCCTGCGCGTCACCCGCCGCGAAGAGGTCGCCGGGGCGATTCAGCAGGCGATGGATCATGACGGGCCTTTCCTGATCGACTTCATGGTGGAGCCGGAAGAAAACGTCTTCCCGATGGTACCGCCCGGCGCCTCGGTAGCCGAGTTTATCGAAGCACCGAAGAAAGAGGTGTCCACATGGCCGCGACGAAACACACCCTAGTCGCCATTGTTCGCGATAAACCGGGTGTCCTGAACCGCATGGTCAGCCTTTTCCGGCGCCGTGGTTTTAACATCGATAGCATCGCCGTCGGCCACAGCGAAGAGCCGGACCTTTCGCGGGTGACCATCATCGTCAACGGTTCGACCGCCATGGTCGAGCAGGTAAGGAAGCAGCTCGATAAGCTCATCGACGTCGTCCGCGTTTCGGACATCTCCGGCGATAAGATCATCGCGCGTGAGCTGTCCCTGGTGAAGGTCAAGGCCAGCTCGGCCACGCGCTCCGAGATTATTGAGATCGCCGATATCTTCCGGGCCAACATCGTCGACGTTGCCTCGGACTCCCTGACCATCGAGATTACCGGCGACGAGGACAAGATCGACTCCATGCTTAAGCTGCTGCGCGGTTTCGGCATCAAGGAGATCGCCCGCACCGGCCGCGTCGCCATGATCCGCGGTGCGCTGCCCTCGGAAGATAAAAAGGCAAACAACAGATAAATTCATTCGCTTGTCCTGGGCCGGCTTGCCCGTTCGCTAATAACAGACTAGGAGGAATGATATGGCTCTTATTGATTTCGGCGGCGTGAAAGAAGAGGTCGTCATGAGGAGCGAGTTCCCCATGGCTAAAGCCCGGCGCGTGCTTAAGAACGAGACCGTCGCGGTCATCGGCTACGGCGTCCAGGGCCCCGGCCAGTCTTTAAATATGAAGGACAACGGCTTTAACGTTATCGTCGGCCAGTCTAAGGATTTCATGCGCGACTGGGACCGCGCCGTGGCGGACGGCTGGAAGCCCGGCAAAGACCTTTTTGAAATTGAGGAGGCCGCTGAGCGCGGGACGATCATCGAGATGCTGACAAGCGACGCCTCCCAGCGTTTGATCTGGCCGTCTATCAAAAAACACCTGAAACCGGGCAAGGCGGTATATTTCTCCCACGGTTTCTCCATCGTCTACCGCGACCAGACTAAGATCATTCCGCCCGGGGACGTCGATGTGATCATGGTGGCCCCCAAGGGCAGCGGGACGTCTTTGCGCCGGAATTTCCTCTCCGGGGCGGGCATCAACTCCAGCTACGCGGTCTTCCAGGACGCTACCGGTCGGGCCAAGCAGCGTGCCCTTGCTCTGGGCATCGCCATCGGCTCGGGCTATCTCTTCCCGACGACCTTTGAAAATGAGGTCTACTCCGACCTCGTTGGCGAGCGCGGCGTGCTGATGGGCGCCCTGGCGGGCATCATGGAAGCCCAGTACGATACCCTCAGAAAACACGGCCACAGCCCCAGCGAAGCTTTTAACGAGACCGTTGAAGAGCTCACCGAGAGCCTCATCAAGCTCGTGGCGGAAAACGGCATGGACTGGATGTACGCTAACTGCTCGGCCACCGCCCAGCGCGGCGCCCTCGACTGGAAGCCCAAATTCAAGAAGGCGGTCATGCCCGTCTTTAAAGAGCTCTACGAGAGGGTCGCCAGCGGGGCGGAAACGCGGCGCGTCATCCGCGCCTGCGGCGGGCCGGACTACCGCGAGCTTTTGGGCAAGGAGCTGAAGGTGATGCAC
>DAIQQC010000106.1:0-4923 GCA_036787005.1 Dehalococcoidales bacterium
TACAGGAGGTCAGATACATGCGCGCCGCCGTTACTCGTGAAAAGGGCATTATCAAGATGGAGGAAGTCCCCGATCCCGTCATGGCCCCCGACCGGATAAAGGTCAAGATAGCATTCGCCGGGCTTTGCGGCACCGACCCGGAAAACCTCGAGCACCGCTTCGGCCTCATGCCGCCGGAGGTGTACAAGCAGGCGCGTATCCTCGGGCATGAGGCCTCCGGCACCATTGCCGCTATCGGTAAAGACATCAAGGGCGACTTTAAGGTCGGCCAGCGCGTGGCGATGAACTTCCGCAGCGCCTGCGGCCACTGTTATTACTGCCAGAACGGCATGGAGCATTATTGCCGCACCGCCGAGGGCTCTTCCGGTTCGTTCGCGGAGTATGCCGTTTACCCGGAAAGCGCCGTCTATCCGCTCCAGGACGATATCTCGCTGGAGGTCGGCTCGATGCTGGAGCCGGTGTCCGTGGCCATCCATGCCATCGACCAGGCCCGGGTGCGCACTGGCAGCAGCGTCGCTGTCTGCGGCGGCGGCCCTATCGGCCTGCTCTGCCTGGAGATGGCGATTCACGCCGGCGCCGCGAAGACCCTCCTCTCCGAGCCCATCCCCGGGAAGCGTACCCTGGCGAAGAAGCTGGGCGCGGACGTCGTTGTCGACCCCTTCAACGAGGACATCATCGAGGCCGGCAAAAAGCTCACCGGCGGCCGCGGCTTCGATTGCGTTATCGACGCTTCTGGCAACATCAAGGCTGCCCGTCAATGCATTTTCCTGGCCGATAACAAGGGCGTTATCCTCTGGGCGGCCGTTTACGGCAAGGACGCGGAGATCAGCGTGCCACCGTTCCTGATGTACGCCAAAGAGTTGACCATCACCTCGACCTTCGTCTCGCCATACTCTTTCCCCCGCGCCCTCGCCATGCTCCCCAAATTGGAGCTGAAGTCCCTGATCACTGATATCCTTCCACTTAAAGACATCCAGGAGGCCTTTGAGCTGCATAAAACGGGCAAGTCTATAAAGATATTGATTAAGATGTAGTATGTTTGAAAGTAACAAATTTCAAGTAGCAAGCAACAAGGAAGCAACGAATACGAAACAAATCAATTCCTCCTTTTAACTTTTTACTTAAGTTTTCCTTGATACTTGACCGGTTGATACTTGCTACTTAAGCAATATAAAATTAACAAACGGTAAATATGCTTTATTGTGAACATACAGGAGGATTATTAATGGCTGATCCAAAAGAAGTCAAGCGCCTGCAAACACTGGCCTACGAAATGCGCAAGAAGCTGATTAACCTGTGCGGCAGTTACGACGGCATCGTCCACATCGGGGGAGACCTGTCCATGACCGACCTTCTTATCGGTCTCTATCACCACGGCATGAAAGTCGACCCCACCGATATTAAGAATCCGAAAAGGGACCGCTTCCTCCTGAGCAAGGGGCACGGCGCCGTCTGTATGTATATCGCCATGTCTCTCAGGGGCTATTTCAACTATGACGAAATTGTGCGGACCTATGCCCAGCTGGACAGCGCCTACGGTATGCACCCCTGTAAATTACAGCTCCCCGGCGTGGAGTGTTCGACTGGTTCTCTCGGTCAGGGCCTGGCCATAGCCGTGGGTATGGCCTTCTCCGCCAGACTGAAGAAAGAAGCCCACCGCGTGTTTTGCATGATGGGTGACGGCGAGACCTGCGAAGGCGAGGTCTGGGAAGCCGCCAATACCGCTGGCTCCTACAAACTGGGCAACCTGGTCGGTATCGTCGACAGGAACAAGCAGTTGATGACCAGCTTTGACGGCGAGTATATGCACCTTGAACCATACGCGGATAAATGGCGGGCCTTCAACTGGAACGTGGTCGAAATTGACGGTCACGATATGAAACAGATCGTTGACGCCCTGGACAATCTGCCGCCCGTCACCGGTAATAAACCTACCGCTATTATCGCCAGTACCACTAAAGGCAAAGGTGTCCACTTCATGGAAAATGACCTCGGCTGGCATGCCGGCGCTTTGAGTAAAGTTGATATGGACCGGGCTATGGCTGATATTGAGGCCGGCTACGCTAAGATAGGGGGCGTAAAATAATGAAAGTCACTTTTAACTTCGCCGGATTTTTATCCGCCCGGTCGGTAGCCGGTGATACAATAATGGAATTAGGTAAACAGTCTAACAGGGTCTGGGCTTTAACGGCTGATACCGGCGGCGCGTTAAAGCAATTCAAGAAAGATTTCCCGGATAGATATATCGATACCGGCGTCGCCGAGCAGAATTTAGCCGGCATCGCCGCCGGCCTGGCGCTGGAAGGCAATATTCCTTTCATTTTCGGCATGATTCCCTTCATGGTGATGCGCGCCTGCGAACAGAACCGCACCGCCATTTGCTATCAGGACCTGCCGGTGCGTTTTATCGGGACGGGCGGCGGCCTTACTTCCGGCGGCGGTTCCACGCATAACGCCATGGAAGACATCTCCATCATGAAGTCGCTGGTCAACATGACCGTCCTCTCCATCGGCGACCCTAACATGGTGCGGGACATCATGCTCCTCAGCATGGAATATCCCCATCCTCTCTATCTCCGCCTCGCCCAGGGTAAACAGGACCGCATGCTATACGAGCCCGGCAAATATACCTACAAGATCGGCATGGGGCTCACCGCCCGCGAAGGCAAGGATGCCACGATTATCGCCCACGGGGAAATGGTCTTTGAAGCCCTCGAAGCGGCTAATACGCTGGCATCCGAAGGCATTAACATCCGTGTTGTCGATATGTACTCCATCAAACCGTTGGATAAAGACCTGGTTCTCAAGGCCGTCAAAGAGACCGGGAATATCCTCGTCCTCGAAGACCATCTCATGGACGGCGGCCTGGCCAGCACGGTGGCCGACCTCTTTGCGGACGCCGGCGTTTATCCCAAGAAATTCAAGCGGCTCGGCATCCCGCAGATATATGCCGGCTTTGGTAGCGGCGAGGAGCTGCGTAAAAAATACGGCTATGACAAGACCGCCGCGGTGGCCGCCGTCAAGAAAATGCTTAAGTAAAAACAAACGTCATTCTGAGGGAACGGAGTGACCGGAGAATCCGTGCCCTGAATGGAAAAGAAAAGGAGATTATAATGGCTGTAAAAAAATGGGCAAAATGTCTCGTGGACAAGCCGGGCGCTTACCCCGATGAGCTGAAAGGTAAGGTCGGCACGGCTAAAAACCCGGTGCCGGGCGTCAAAGCCACTCATCTTATCACGGCCACCGATGATTTGATGAAAGGCTATTTCTATGTCGATACCACCTGGCTGTGGAGCGGCGCGGCCAAAGAGCCCGTCGGCGAGCCGCACACCCACGCCTATTCCCAGGTAGTCGGTTTCATCGGCGGCCGTCCGGGCGCCGACCAGGACCTCGACGGTGAGATTACCATGTGGCTGGACGGACACAAAGAGACGTTCACCAAAAATCACCTCGTCTTTATTCCGGCGGGCGTCGTCCACGGCCCGTTCATGTTTACGAAGATCAACCGTCCGGTGTTGTTCCTGGTTATCGCCATGACCGGCCAGTATTCGAGCCGGCCCGCCGTCCAGCCTGCCAGTCCCTCGGCTAAAAAGAAATATTCGCTGATGGACCATACCAAGGAGAATTTCTCCGTCGGCGGCGATTTTAAAGAGCTGCCCCGGCCGAAGACCCCCATCACCACCAGGGGCGCCCGCGTCCTGCACATCGAGGACGATATGATTCCCGGCGCTTTTTATGTGGACGTGGTAAAGATCTACAGCGGCACGGGCAATGCCCCGGCGCCGGAACACGTCCACGAATGGCCGGAGCTGCTCGCCATGGTGGGAGCCAACCCGGACAAACCCCATGAAATCGAGGGCGAGATGGCTATCTACCTCGATGGAGAGTACTACACCACTACCAAGAGTTCTTACGTCTGTATCCCGGCCGGTCTAAAACACTGCCCGTGGGAGTTCCACGATATCAAGTATCCCACCGTCGTTTTTTCCGCCGGCCCGCAGGGCGAATACTCGGGCTCGCATAAAAAAGAAAAAGCCAAATAATTTTTGGTTGAAAAAGGAGAAATCTCATGGCTGATAAATACGGCAAGTGCCTTATCCACGACCCCGCTAAGTTCCCCTTCGAGCTCGAGGGTAAAGGTAAAAACGACCCCAGGGATATTGTTCCCGGTGTTAAAGCCACCCACCTCATGACCGTGGATGAAACAAAACAGAAGGGATTTTTCACCGTCGACTGCTCCTGGCTGTGGAGCGGCACCGCCAGGGCTCCCGTCGGCGAGACCCATACCCATGGTTTTTCCCACGTCCTCGGCTTCATCGGCGGTTGCGAGGAAGACCCCCAGGACCTCGCCGGAGAGATCACCCTGACCCTTGACGGCAATCGGGAGACCCTTAAGCGTAACGTGCTGATCTTCGTGCCCGCCGGCGTTGCCCACGGCCCCATCATGTTCAACAAGATCACCCGCCCGGTCTTCTTTATCACCATCGCCATGGCCGGCAGGTACTCGAAGAAAAATTGCGCCATGCCGGATAAGGCATTACCCAAGAAATACACCATTATCGATCACACCAAGGAGCGGTTCTCGGTAGGGGGCGACTTTAAAGAGGCGCCTCCGCCCCCCCGGCCCCGCACCAGCAAAGGCGCCCGTATCCTGCATATCGAGGAGGATATGGTGCCGGGCTCGTTCTATGTCGACTTCGTCTGGATTTTTTCGGGCACCGGCAGCGCGCCGGCCCCGGAACATACCCATGAGTGGCCGGAGCTTATCGCCTGGGCGGGTGCCGATCCCAACCACCCGCGCCATGTTGGCGGGAAAATGAGTATTGTCATCGGCGACGAGACCCACTCTACTGATTTAAGCACGCTGGTCTGTATACCGGCGGGTACGAAACATTGCCCCTGGGACTGGTACGATATCAAGAC
>DAIQQC010000107.1:0-4903 GCA_036787005.1 Dehalococcoidales bacterium
AATCCATTTTGCCCTCTCCCTCGATGGGAGAGGGATCAAGGGTGAGGGTGAAATCTCCCGAGCCGATGATTAAGACTTTGGAGGGCTTATAGGTCAAGGTGTCGCTCCTTGGGATTTTTCGGTTGTTAATACTCCAAATGCTGTTAGTTCTCTCGCAACCTTTATAAAAGCCTCGTCCATACACGAACTTGTAAAACGCCCCCACACTTTTTCACTAACATTTGATGGAAACTTAGTCCCCGCTTGTAACAGATAGATAATTCTATCTTTGAATAATTCTTGTGCTTTTCCGATTTCTATTAACACGTTTCCTCGCGGAATGAAACTTCCAGTTACGCCATCTATATCACCTTTGGTAGCTAAAATAATTGCAAAGTCAGCCTTTCTAGCATACCAGTCAATATTGGTTCCTATTGACCTGTTTTTACTTGCTTGTTCTTCTACAACCAAAGGTTCTACGCCAAGAGATACTAAAAACTCTTTAAGCTTGTCAAGGGCTTCTGTTTCTCCACCATGTGCGATGAAAGCTTTAGGAGGTGAGCCTATCATTGCTGGGATTTGTTCTGATTTCTCTTTTGGTATTTCATCTGCTAATAATGCGCACTTGTGTAATGCCGCTAATAAAGCAATCTCATATGCATCTAATTCCTTGTTGTATTTCTCCCTCTTTTCTTTATCTGTAGAAACAAGGTAGTTTGATCTTACAGCTTTAACAAAGTTATCATATTCTCTTGACATTTTACCAAATGTTAATTCCAATATATTACTTACTTCTTGAAACCACAGTTCATAATATTTTTTATCAGGAGGTAGCGTTCTTAGCCTTGATATCTCATCCCATTTCTGATTTAACAGTTCAAATGCTTTATCCAGTTTCATTCTTTACCTCACCCCCTATGTCCCCCTCTCCGTTCATCCTGAGCCTGTCGAAGGACGCGGAGAGGGGGAGGTTATAACAGGGAGGCTGCGCCTCCCTTAGACCCTCTGCTTATTCCCCACCCCTTTTCCCCTCCATCATCTCCACAAACTGCCGGAACAAGTACGTATTGTCCAGCGGCCCCGGCGAAGCCTCGGCGTGGTACTGCACCGCAAAGATGGGCAAACTCTTATGCCGGATGCCCTCAACAGTGCCGTCATTGAGGTTGATGTGGGTGACTTCCAGCTCCGCTGGCAGCGAGTTGGCCTCGACCGCGTACCCGTGGTTCTGCGCGGTGATGTGCACGCGGCCGGTCGCCAGCTCCCGCACCGGGTGGTTGGCCCCGCGGTGCCCGAATTTAAGCTTGAACGTCCTGCCCCCGTAAGCCCGCGCGATGAGCTGGTTCCCCAGGCAAATGCCCATGACGGGCTTTTTCTCGACCAGCTTCCTCACGTTCCCCACGATATAGTCCAGCAGGACGGGGTCGCCGGGGCCGGGCGAAAGCAGCACGCCGTCCGGTTTTAGCTCGAGGATTTCCTCCGCCGACGCCGTGCACGGGACGACGGTCGCCCGGCAGCCGTGACTCGCCAGCAGCTTTAATATGTTGTACTTCAGCCCGCAGTCCAGCGCCACCACGTGAAATCGGGCTTTATCTCCGTTATGCCACCTGTGGTGAGCAGCCGTGTCGAACCACCTGTGGTGAGCAGCCGTGTCGAACCACCTGTGGTGAGCAGTTGTGTCGAACCACCTGTATTGTTTCTCGCAGGTGACCTCTTTCACGAAGTCGATAGAGCCATAATCCGGGGCCTGCTTAAGCGCCTTTAAAGCCTCGGCGGGTGTCTTCGTCGACGTTATCATGCCCATCATCACCCCGGAAGAGCGCAGCCGGCGCGTGATGGCGCGCGTATCGACGCCCCACATCCCAGGCACGCTGCCTTCGACCAGGTATTCGTGAACGGTCTTGTCCTTGAGATAGTGACTCGGGAGGTCGCACTCCTCCCGCACGACGAACCCCCTGACCTGTATCCTCCTCGATTCGTCGTCTTCCTGGTTCGTGCCGTAGTTCCCGATGAGCGGGTAGGTGGGTATCAGTATCTGGCCGGCGTAAGACGGGTCGGTAAGCATTTCCTGGTAGCCCGCCATGCTGGTATTGAAGACCGCTTCCCCGGCCGCATCCTTCTCCGCCCCGAAGCTATAGCCTTCGTACGTCGACCCGTCCGCCAGGATTAATATCGCTGGTTTTGCCATTTTGTATCAACCTTTTATCTGGTTATTTAATCTCAAAGACGTTCTTGCAGTCCTTGCAGTGCCAGATGTTGCTTATCCTTTTATACTGTATGAAAAAGACTCTATCAATAAATCTGGAGCTATAATGTGGTTCTATACCTGAATGTGTGTTGGTGCTTCCACATTTAGGGCATTTTGTGCCATGGTGTTTTCTCTTAAACGGCCACATCGTTTCTATCTCTCATCATTGACTGAGGAATACGAATATCTATACTTCATATCTTTCTCTTATTCTTAATCCTTTATCCATGTATACCGGGTTCCCCATATAGATGGTCGCCATGACCTTGCCTCTGAGCGTCTGGCCTTCCAGAGGCGTGTTTTTGCCCCTGGAAGCGAACTTCGCCGTATCTACGATCCACTCTTTATGCAGGTCAAAAATACAGATGTCCGCCGGCGCCCCGGTCTCCAGCGTGCCCAGCTTGGCATAGCCCAGCACGCGCGCCGGCCCTAAGGTCAGCGCCGCGATCATGTTGTTCAGGCTTAGGTCGCTCGTCAACACCAGCTCCACCAGGCAGCCGAGCGCCGTTTCCAGTCCGCTGATGCCGAAGGCCGCTTTACTCAACACGCAGGCTTTATCGGCTTTGGTATGCGGCGCGTGGTCCGTCGCCACTATATCGATGACGCTATCATTCAGCGCCCTCAGCAGGGCAATGGTGTCTCGCCTTGTCCTCAGCGGCGGGTTGACCTTGGCCAGCGTGCCGTACTTTAAAACATCTTCCTCGGTAAGGAAAAGATGGTGTGGCGTGACCTCGGCGGTGACGTGAACGCCCTCCTCTTTGGCGGCGCGGATCATGTCTGCCGATCCCTCGGTGCTGACGTGGGCGATGTGTAAATGCCCGCCGGTCTCTTTAGCTATTTCCAGGTCGCGTCTCACGATATTTTCCTCGGCCGCCGCGGGCATGCCGCGCAGCCCCATCTCCCTTGACACTACCCCCTCGTTGACCTGCCCGCCGTTCGTTAATAAAATGTCTTCGCAGTGGTCGATGATCGGCCGGTTGAAGTCGCGGCTATACTCTAAAGCTTTTCTCATCACCTCCGGGTTAATCACCGGGGAGCCGTCGTCGCTATAGGCCACGGCGCCGTTCATTTCCATCTCGTTGAGGTCGGCCAGCTCCTCCCCTTTTCTCCCCACCGTCACGCAGCCGATAGGGAACACTCGTATCACGCCTTCTCTGGCCGCGATCGTCCTGACGTAGTTCAGCGTCGCTTCGTTGTCCAGCGGTGGATTGGTGTTGGGCATGCAGCAGACGGTGGTGAAACCGCCCCGCGCCGCCGCCCGGGTCCCGGTGGCGATGGTCTCTTTTTCCTCGTTGCCGGGCTGTCTCAGGTGGCAGTGGAGGTCGACAAAGCCCGGGCAGACGATAAAGCCCGTTGCGTCGAGGATGGCGTAATCCCCGCCGGTCGAAAAACCCTCGCCCAGCCAGTCGATTTTTCCGTCTTTGACCAGCAGGTTGGCGGTCTTATCTATATCCTGTGAGGGGTCGATGATCCGGCCGCCCCGTATCAGTAATGAGTCGGCCATGGCTAGTTGTGTCCTCCCGTAAAGTGGCTCGGCTTGAAACCGTGGGCCTGCGCTTCCTCTTCCGAGTTGAAAACGATCAGGTTTTCCGGCCGGATGTCCCTGGCCCAGTGGCTGATGGCGCTGTGGTATTTCTTGGTGTCCAGCTTGTGCTCGTGCCAGTCCGCGCTCGCCACGAATTTAGGCTCGAAGCCGTGCTCGCAGTAGACGCAGCGCAGCGTGAGAGGCCGCGTGTTGACTATCTTGAACTCGGGCCTGAGGTACTTGGTCTCGGTGGGCTGTATCGAAACGCACCTGGGATTGGGACACAGCGGGCGGAGCTCCTGCAGGTAGGCGGGATATTGCACCGGTGCCGGGGAGTCCACCTTCGGGACCTGGATGTCTTTAACGCCCAGGAGCGCCGCGAGCAGCGCCATCCGCACCGGCACGCCGCGGGCTGCCTGCTTGAAGTACATGCTCCGTGCGTCGGTATCGACATCGTAATCGAGTTCGTCCACGCGGGGCAGCGGGTGCATGACCAGCGATTTGCGGAAGGCTTTATCCTGGAGCAGTTTTTTGTTCACCACCGGGTATTTTTTCTTCAGCTCCTGGCTTTCTTCGCTGGCGGAGAACCTTTCTTTCTGGGGACGGGTTACGTAAAGGGCGTCCACACCTTCTCTCAGCTCGACCTGCATGCCGATATCGGGCATCATGGCTAGCTGGTGGGGGCTGTCCGGCGTGGTGTAGATGGCGTCCACGGGGAAGACATTGTCTTTATCGGTCTCCTCGGCGGCGTCCATCTTTTTTACCTCGCCGCCGTATTCGGTGACCAGCTTATCGATGATATGCTGGGGCACGTCCAGACCGCGGCTCGGGCAGAAGAGGATGTCCGCCCCGAAGCGCGCCAGGGCGAAGATCAGCGAGTGGGTGGTGCGCCCGTACTTAAGGTCGCCCCAGAGGGCGATTTTCAGTCCCTTGATGCTCTGGCGTTCTTTGATGATGGTATAAAGGTCGAGGAGGGTCTGGGTGGGGTGCTGGTGGCCGCCGTCGCCGGCGTTGATCACCGGTATGCCGGCGTAGTCGGCGACGACCTTGGCCGCGCCTTCCCAGGGATGGCGGATTACCACTATGTCTGCGTAGCTCCCGACGATCCTCGCCGTGTCGGCGATGCTTTCGCCTTTGGCCAGGCTGCTGGCGCC
>DAIQQC010000108.1:0-4880 GCA_036787005.1 Dehalococcoidales bacterium
CGTGATGAAGGACGACAAGCTGGAAGTCCACGGTCGCCGGGGCGGTATCGCCCTGGGCGCTGATATCGCCGGCCTTAAGGAGGCCTGGCAGAAGCCGCTAAGATGGTAGGCCGAATATGTCAAAAGTAAAAGTCCTGATACTCCGTGCCCCCGGCACCAACCGCGACGTCGATACTCAGATCGCGTTTGAAACCGTCGGCGCGGCGTTGGATTCCGCCCCCGTCAGTGAGCTTTTCCGCCGGGAAAAGCGGCTCGCGGATT
The DNA here is from genome assembly GCA_036787005.1 of Dehalococcoidales bacterium. Lineage (GTDB taxonomy): Bacteria > Chloroflexota > Dehalococcoidia > Dehalococcoidales > RBG-16-60-22 > JBFYTX01. The sequence continues at coordinate 262 of DAIQQC010000108.1, forward strand.
ATCATATCGCGGTCATCCCCGGCGGCTTTACCTACGGCGATGACATTTCCGCCGGCCGCATCATGGCCAATGAGATCCGGCTCCGGCTCGGTGAGGATATTAAGAAATTCGTCGCCGACGGCCGCCTCGTACTGGGTATCTGTAACGGCTTCCAGGTCCTGGTGAAAACAGGTATCCTGCCCGGCCTCCCGGGGCAGAGCGCCCAGCCGGTCACTTTAACCAATAACGATTCCGGCAAGTTCGAGTGCCGCTGGGTCTATCTCAAGGCTAATAAAAAGAGCCCCTGTGTCTTTACCAGGGGGATCGACCGCATCTACGTGCCCGTCGCCCACGGCGAAGGCAAGCTCGTCGCGGCAGAAGGTATACTGGAAAAGCTGAATATCGTCATGCAGTATGTGGATGAAAAAAGCCGGACTGAGCCGGGTTATCCCGGCAATCCCAACGGCTCGGTGAAGGACATCGCCGGTATCTGTGACGCTACCGGCCGCATCTTTGGCTTGATGCCCCACCCCGAGGACTTCATCCGCTGGACGCAGCACCCCCGCTGGACGCGCGAAAAAGAACGGCCGGAACTTTACGGATTACAGATATTTACTAACGCGGTGGCCTGGGCGAAGAGTATCTAGGATACTCCGGGTGGGTTACTCGATTCCCTGTTCTTTGAGATAGTCGAGAGCGTCCTGGATGGTCACGATTTTTTCGGCGGCTTCGTCCGGTATCTCGACCTTTCGGTCGGGTGTGCTGAAAGTCTCTTCCAGGGACATGATTAGTTCCACCAGGTCCAGCGAATCGGCTCCTAAATCTTCTACAAAGCTGGCCGTGGGGACGACGTCTTTGGCCTCGACGCCCAGCTGTTCCACGACTATCGCTTTAATCTTATCGAACACAGTTACCACTTTTTTCCCCCTTTATTAAGCTTCCTCGCGGTTGGCCGGTGCGCTTACCGCCCCCAGCACCCCGTTCACGAACTTGGACGATTTGTCGCTTCCAAACGCCTTCGCTAGCTCTACCGCTTCGCTTACCGCTACTTTCGGTGGTACTTTATTATCGAATAAAATTTCGTAGATTGCAAGTCTGAGGATGTTCCGGTCGATGATCGCTATCTGGTCTACCGGCCAGGCCGGGGCGTATTTATGGATGCTCCGGTCGATTTTTCCCCGGTTGTTTATCGTGCCGTTTACCAGCCCCCGGACGAACTCCTTGTTTTCTTCGGATAACTCTACCTCCCTCAGCAGTCGCTCGGTTACCGCTTCCGGCTTTCTCGCCACGGCGTCCACCTCGTACAGCGCCTGCAGGGCTATCATCCTGGCCTTATGTCTTCTACCTGCCATTATTTTAGTGTCCTGGTAGTAATTATAAAGAACGTATCGCGCCACGGTCAACCTCTCTTGTCCTCTAGCTACAAAACTGCTATGATATTAGATTGTTGTCTCTAAAAACGGGTAGCTATGTCTATTATCAAAATATCCCATCTAACCAAAAAGTTTAAAAAGCTCGTCGCCGTGGACGATGTCAACCTGGACATCGAGGAGGGCGAGTGCTTCGGCCTGCTCGGCCCCAACGGCGCTGGTAAGACCACCCTCATCAGGATGATCACCGCCGTTTCCCCGCCCACCGTCGGCGATATCTGGGTCGACGGCCTGGATATCAAGAAATCCCCGCGTGAGATTAAATGCCGGCTGGGTGTCGTGCCCCAGATAGATAACCTTGACGAGGACCTGAACGTCATCCAGAACCTGCGCACCTTCGCCCGCTATTTCGCTATCCCCGCCCGGGAGGCCAATACCCGCTCTATGGAAATACTGAAATCCATCCAGCTGGAAGACAAGATTAAGGCCAAGATCGACGAGCTTTCCGGCGGTATGAAACGCCGCCTGCTCATCGGCCGGGGCTTGATCAATAATCCCCGGATACTGATGCTCGACGAGCCGTCCATCGGCCTCGATCCCCAGGCGAAGCACATGGTCTGGCGCAAACTTAAGGAGCTAAAGTCGCAGGGGGTGACCCAGCTGCTCTGCACCCAGAACATGGAGGAGGCCGCCTTTCTGTGCAAGCGGGTGGCCGTCATGCACCAGGGCAAAATAATCGTCATCGATAGCCCCCCGGCGCTTGTCTCCCGTTATATCGGCGGGCGTATCTGGGAGATCGAGTTCGAGCCTGCCGAGCACGACGGCCTGGTCGCGGAGCTTCACCGGCGTAAGCTTGAGTTTGAAGAGGCCGCCGACGTGCTCTATATTTTCAAATACTCTGACGGCCAGACCGACGGACTACCGGGACATACGCGTCCCGCCACGCTGGAGGACGTCTTTTTCAAGCTTACCGGGAGGTCGCTGCTGGAATGAAGATGTTCTCCTGGCGGTTTTTCCGCGTCTGGCAGCGCAACCGGGACGTGTTCTTCCGCCTCTGGCACTTCGAGATGCCCATTTCTTTTATCGAGCCGGTCCTGCTCCTCCTTGCCTTCGGGCTGGGGATGGGGGCTTTTATCGGCGCTATCGGTGACGAGCAGTATATCAACTTTATCGCCCCCGGCATGATTGCCGCCTACGCCATGTTCAGCGCCAGCAATGAGTGCAGCTATTCGGCGTTTCTCCGCATGGAGCACCAGCACACCTACGATGCCATCCTGGCCACCCCCGTAAACGTGGAAGATATCACCGCCGGCGAAATATTCTGGGGCGCCACCCGCGCCATGCTGACTGCCTCCATCGTGCTGCTGGTGTCCGCGGCCTTCCAGCTGGTCGGGTCGTGGTGGGCGATCTTTATCCTGCCGGTTACTTTTATCGAGGGTGTTCTCATCGGGTCCATCTCGCTTTTCTACACCTCTATCGTCCCCTCTATTTACGCCTTCAATTTTTTCTTTACGCTGATTATTAACCCTCTGTTCCTTTTGAGCGGCGTCTTTTTCCCGCTGGATTCGTTCCCCAAGGTGCTCCAGGATATCAGCTGGTTCACGCCGCTGCGTCCGGCGGTGGAGATCGTCCGGGGACTCTTTAAGGGTGAAATGCCGGAACATATCTGGCTGTCGGTGGCTGGTATGACGGTTTATATCGTGGTATTCTTCTCGTTGACGCTGGTGACCATGCGGCGCCGGCTCACCAAATAGAGGCAGAACGATGTCCGTATTATCGGAAAATGATATCCGTCGGCTTCTCGAAATAAAGCCGCCCCTCGTCGAGGGCTGGCTTGATCTTGACGCGCAGGTGCAGGCCAACGGCTTCGACCTTACCCTGCGTGATGTCGCCTTGGTGCAGTCGCCGGGACAGATAGCGGTAGACAACCGCGACAGGGTCGTTTCCGGCCTTTCGCCGCTTTCTTTCGATAATGCCGGCTTCCTCGACCTCGCCCCCGGCGTCTATATGATTACCTACAACGAGATTGTCCACCTGCCGAAGGACATCATGGCTTTAGGCCGCCCCCGCTCCTCCCTTTTACGCTGCGGCGTCGGCGTGGGCACCGCCGTCTGGGATGCCGGCTACGAGGGGCGCTCGCAGTCCCTCCTGGTGGTGCACAATCCTCACGGCTTCCGCGTGCAAAAAAATGCCCGCATCACGCAACTTGTCTTTATGACTTTATCCGGGGAATCGGAAGGTTATAAGGGCGTTTACCAGGGCGAGAACATCTAGTTTTTATTTTTTACAGACCAGTATCATCTTGGGGCTTCTCTCCGTTAGGTAAGATAAGCCCCAGTCTCCATATATCCGCCCCGCCCTGAAGCCATTGTCTGCCAAAAGACTTTTTATTTCCCGCAGTGTATAAATCCGCTTGAAAATGATGAAATCGTCTTCTATTCTGCCGTCTTTAGTAAAAACTATATCGCGGCTGATTTCCGTAGAAATATCTTCATGGAAATATATTTCCTGCAAGGTAAGGCCGCTGGGCCATCTGTACCAGTGAGAGTCATGAGTGCCGTAAAGGCAGTTGTAAGGTTTATTGTCTAAGTCCAGGAACAGTCGACCTCCCGGTTTGAGTGCCCGGTGCATCTTTTGCAGGACTGTTTTGGCGTCTTCCGGTGAGAATAATGAGAATGAGTTGAACGCGATCATCGCGCCGTCGAATTCATTTTGCCACGGTATGTCCGTCGCGTTTCTTACCTCGTATTTGATGTCCAGCTCTTTTTCGCCCGCCAGCCTTTTGGCCGCCGTGATGAGCCCCCACGAAATATCTATACCCGTTACTTTTAGCCCGTATTTCTCTACCAGCTCCAGTGCATGCCGGCCGTACCCGCAGGCCACGTCCAGGATGACGTTGCCCTGCTTAACTTTAAGCAGCTTGGCGATTACTTTCGCTTCATCCTCCGTTTCTTTATCCCCCGCCCACTTCTTGAACATTAGCCCCGCCGCCCATTGGTTAAAGCCCTCCGAGGTGTAGGCCTTGGCATCCCACTGTATCGGGATTTTTTGCACAGGCGCTCTTCTCTTTAGGTAGTCGAATACGTCGTTTAAATTCATCGCGTCCTCGATTTTATATAAACCCCCGAGCTGCTATTTCCCCCACTTCCACCGTCCCCATGATGATCGGTTTCTGGTGGCAGTCGCTCCCGCCCGTCGTTAGTAACCTGTGTTTTCGGCAGAACTCCAGGTAGTGTTCCGTCGTGGCTTTATCGGCCCGGGAATGCCAGC
>DAIQQC010000037.1:0-16646 GCA_036787005.1 Dehalococcoidales bacterium
CGGGCACCCCCATTTTTATCAGGTCGTCGCCGGAGAGCGCCGGGTGGACGTGCCGCAGGACGTTCAGGTAAAGCTCGATATGGTCGGCGGCCGTGGCCGAGCCGGCTGCCAGCGAGTTGGCCGCCAGGGCCGTCACGCCGTAACCGTGGAGCAGGTCGTAGACCCGGCCCGGCGGCAGGCCGTGGATGGACAGTTCCTGAATATTTTCCTTGAGAGCTAACGTTTCCCGCAATGCTTCCGACCCGGTCTTGGGCAGGTGCAGGCAGGCAATAATCTTTTCAATTTCATCCTCCGCCAGGCGATAGCACAGTAGAGCCAGATAAAGCTCGGGAGGCGGCAGCGCGTCCGGGAGATAACGCTCGCGGGCCTGGACGAAGGTCTCTTTCAGCCAATCGTCGCCGCGGAGCGAAGGATTAAGCTTTCCCAGCACGCCGAGGTCCCCGGCGCGGCGCAGGGTTTTTTCCGGGAGCTCTTCCTTTAATACGCATTCGAGCTCATGACGGATGCGGTCGCCGCTGATGGCCTCCAGCCAGGTGAGGCCCTGTTTCAGCAACGCCAGGGTGCCCCGTTCTATCTGAAAGTCGAGCCGCTGCTCGTAGCGCACGGCCCGCCAGATGCGGGTGGCGTCGTCGACAAAGCTCTTATCGTGCAGCACCCGTACCAGCTTTTTATCGATGTCCAGCCGGCCGCCGTATGGATCGATAAGCTCCCCGAAATGGCCGGGACTTAGCCCGACAGCCATGGCGTTGATGGTGAAGTCGCGCCGGGCGAGGTCGTCAACAATCTTCCCGGGCGTTACCGTAGGCAAGGCCCCCGGCCGGGCGTAGGTCTCGGCGCGGGCGGTCGCGAAGTCGGCGCTGAGATGTCCCCAGGAAAGCCGGGCGGTCCCGAAACGGGCATGGACGGTCAGCTTCGCCGGCAGGCCCGCGGCCAGTTCCCGCGCCAGCTTGACGGCGTCGCCTTCGACGACGAGGTCGAGGTCAAGGTTACGGCGCTCCAGGAGGAGGTCGCGCACGACGCCCCCGACCAGGTAGAGGCGCTGCTGCCGATGGCCGGCCGCCTCGCCGGCACGCCGGATAAAGGCGATAATGTCTACCGGCAGGCGTTCCCGGATGCTTTCCGCCAGGTTAATCATGTCCGGCATTTTCCCCATTATAGCACAGAGAGAAAAGCCGACAACATTGTCATTTACCGCGGCAAACCCCTATAATAAACCTGTGAAAATCGTTTCCATCGTGGGCATGGTCGGCTCCGGAAAGTCGGAAGTGGCCAGGCTTTTCCGGGAAAGAGGTTTTACCGTCGTCAGGTTCGGCGATATCACCGACGAGGCGGCAAAAGCGAGGGGTCTGCCCCTGACCGAGGCGAACGAGCGTCCCATTAGAGAGAGCCTGCGGAAAGAGCATGGCATGGGCGCCTACGCGAAGCTGAGCGCGCCGCGCATCGACGCCGCGTTGAAAACAGGTAACGTGGTGGTCGACGGTCTTTATTCCTGGGAGGAATACGTTTTTTTAAAGGACCGTTACGGCGATGACTTCGTCACGGCGGCGGTATGGACGCCGCCACGGGACAGGTATAAGCGACTGGGCGGACGTAAAGTAAGGCCACTGACGCCGGAGCAGGCGGCATCCCGCGACTATGCGGAAATCGAGAACCTCAACAAGGGCGGCCCGATTGCCATGGCTGACTTCACGATAGTAAATCACGGCTCGGTGAGCGAGTTACAGAAGCAAGTAGAAAGGATAATCGCACAAATAAGATGACTTTACCCAAACGACCTGAAATCGATGAATATTTCTTAAAGATAGCCTCGGTGGTCGCCGAGCGCTCGACATGCCGCCGGCATCACATCGGGGCCATCGCGGTGAGGGACAAGCACATCCTGACGACCGGCTATAGCGGGGCACCGGCGGGGGCCAAGGACTGCCTGGAGCTGGGCTGCCTGCGCGACGAGCTGGGGATAGCGTCCGGGACGAGGCAGGAGATCTGCCGCGCCATCCATGCCGAGCAGAACGTCATCATCCAGGCGGGGCTTCATGGGGTGAGCTTACTGGGGAGCACCGTTTACTGCACCCACACGCCCTGCGTACTCTGCGCCAAGATGCTGGTCAACGCCAGGATAGCGCGTTTTGTGAGCTTCAGGCGTTACAGCGACGACGAGTTTCTCAAGCTGTTTAATGAGGCCGGGATCAAGTTTGAAACTAAAGATAGGCCGTCTTCGGAGATAACGTACCTGGGCTAGCCTTTTCTCTTTATGGCTTCCCGCGCCGCCGCTACTATCTCTTTAGAGGTCAAGCCGTATTTTTCCAATAGCTCCGCCGGCTTGCCGGACTGCCCGAAGACGTCTTTAACGGCGACCAGTTCCATCGGCACCGGGGAATTTTTCGCGGTAATCCGCGCCACGATGCTGCCGAGTCCGCCGTGCTCCTGGTGCTCCTCGGCGGTAACGATGGCGCCGGTCTCGCGGGCGGCTTTGATGACCGCCGCTTCATCGACGGGCTTGAGGGTGGACATATTCAGCACGCGGCAGCTGATTTTATCTTCGGCCAGGAGTTTGGCCGCTTCCAGGGCCGGGGCTACCATGACGCCGCAGGCGATGATAGTCGCGTCCATCCCCGGTCTTAATTCATCCGCTCGGCCGATTTGAAACCTGTAGTTGTCATCATAGATGACCGGCAGTTTGGGACGGCACAACCTGACGTAGCAGGGGCCGTCGTGCGCGGTAACCGCCCTGATGACCTGCGCTGTCTCGACGCCGTCCGCCGGGACGATGACCGTAAAGCCGGGCAGGGAGCAGACCAGTGACAGGTCTTCTAAAGCCTGGTGGGAAGCCCCGTCCTCGCCGACCGTCAGGCCGGCATGGGTGACGACTATTTTTACGTTGAGCCGAGCCTGCGCCACCGACACGCGGACCTGGTCGAAGCAGCGGCCGGGGGCAAAGACAGCGAAGGTGCTGGCGAAGGGTATCTTGCCCGAAGCCGCCAGGCCGCAGGCGATGCCGATCATGTTCTGCTCGGCGATGCCCACCTCGAAGAAACGCTCCGGGAACTCCTTCTCGAAGTGGTAGGTCATCGTCGAAGGCTTGAGGTCGGCATCCAGCACTACGATGGCCGGGTTCTCTCTGCCCAGCGCTACCAGCGTCTGGCCGTAGACGTCACGCGGGGCGATCTCTTCAGCCATGTCAGGCCAGCTCCTTCAGGGCTTTTTCCAGCTGCTCGGCGTTGGGGGCTTTGCCGTGAAAATCTACGTTGTTCTCCATAAAGCTGACCCCCTTGCCCTTGACCGTACGGGCGATGATAACAGCGGGCTTTCCCTTTATTTGCCGGGCTGTATTGATAGCGGCGAAGACCTGGTCCAAATCGTGCCCGTCGACCTCCAGGACCTCCCAGCCGAAGGCCCACCATTTCTGGGGAAACAGGCCGAGGGGCATGATATCTTTAGTAAAGCCGCTCAACTGGAGGCCGTTGTTGTCCACGATGACGGTCAGGTTGTCCAGCCTGAATTTAGGGGCAGACATGGCTGCCTCCCAGGTCTGGCCTTCATCGCACTCGCCGTCGCTCAGCAAAGCATAGACCCGCCAGGACGCTTTATCAAGCTGACTGGCCAGCGCGCAGCCGACGGCGAAGGAGAGTCCCTGTCCCAGGCTCCCCGACGACATTTCGACGCCGTGCGTGGCATTGCGGTCGGCGTGCCCCTGCAAATGGCTGCCGAGCCGGCGCAGCGTGCCCAGCTCTTCCCGGGGGAAGTAGCCGCACTCCGCCAGCACGGCGTAGAGGACGGGGGCGGCGTGGCCCTTGCTCATGATAAACCGGTCGCGGCCCGGCCAGAGAGGGTCGATTGGCTTGTGTCGCAAGATTTTCCAGTAAAGCGTTGCCACTATCTCCACAGCGGAAAGAGAGCCGCCGGGATGGCCGCTGCCAGCCCTGGCGATCATGGTGATGATATCGCGGCGGAGCCTCTTACAAACGGTGGCCAGGTCTTCGTCCGACTTAAAAACGCCGGATGGAGTTCCCGGGGCCGGGTGTTGATAATGATAAGGCGGATTAGTCATCGTTCCCGTATTATACAATCGGGGGCGGCGGCTCGTCCACTAAATTCGTCCAATTATCAGGAAAATACTTAACGCCATCACCGCCATGCCGGCGATGACCCCGATGATCACCAGGTGCTCTTTGCCGTAGAGGTGCGCGGTGGGGAGGAGCTCGTCGAGGCTGATATAGACCATGATGCCGGCGGCGAAGGCCAGCATCGAGTAGATCACGGTGGTCGTCAGGAAACTAAAGAGAACGGCATAGCCGACCAGGGCCCCGACGGGCTCGGCGAGGCCGGCGGCGAAAGAATAGAGAAAGGCCTTTTTACGGGAGCCGGTGGCTTCCCAGATAGGAAGTGATACGCTGACGCCTTCGGGGATGTTATGCAGGGCAATGGCGATAGCCACCATGACACCGAAGGTGCGGTCGCCGGTGATGCCGCTGCTGAAAACAGCCAGTCCCTCAGGCAGATTATGTATGGCGATGCCGATAGCGGTAAGCAGGCCGACACGCATCAGTTGCGAGTGTTCGAAGGGGCGCCCGCGGCGGTGACGGCGAGGAAACCTATCGGCGTTGACCGCGGCGCCGACTGGCTCGTCGACACGCTCCTCTTTATATTCGTGGGGAATAAAGATATCCAGCACGGCGATGAAGACGATGCCGGCAAAGAAACCGAGGTTGGCGGTGCCGAAACCAACCTGCTCGAACGACTGGTGGAGCAGTTCGGCGAAGGAGACGTAGAGCATGACGCCGGCGGAAAAGCCGAGGATCAGCGACATCTGGGCGGGGCTGGGTCGGCGCAGGAAATAGGCGATAGTACTGCCGATGCCGGTGGAGAGACCGGCGAGCACCGTCAGTAAGAACGCAAACCCGATATCACCTGACATTTATCAACCTGTCTTTCAAACCCCGCCGCTTTTTACTGCCGGGCAGGATTTCTGGTGAATAATACATTATATAGCAGAATATGTACGACTGTCCACCGGTTACTAAAGCTCGCGCCGAGCCTCTCAGATTGATTTTTATCGTGATTTATGGTTAAATTGAAAGGTTGAAAGGTGGAGACAATGGAAGAACTGAAAATTAACGCCGCTAAAAGAGAAGTGCTCGGGAAGAGGAACCGCTTTTTACGCAGCCAGGGTTTCACCCCGGCGCATCTCTTCGGCCACAGCCTGGAATCATTAACTTTACAATGCGATACCAACGAGCTTAAGAAGATCATCGCCCACGCCGGTACGACGCGGCTCGTCAGCCTGCGAATCGACGGGGATAAAGCCCCCAAGAGCGTCTTCGTACGGGAAATCCAGCGGGACGCCCTGGGCAAGATCCTGCTCCACGTGGACTTCTACCAGGTGACGAAGGGTGAAAAGATGACCATGGACGTGCCCATCGTCCTGGTAGGCGAAGCCCCGGCGATGAAGGGGAAAGGCCGCATGGTCTCCCGCGGCATCACCGTGCTGAGCATCGAATGCCTGCCGGAAAAAGTACCGCCGCAGATTGAAGTTGATATCAGCAGCCTGGTAGACCTGGAGCAGGCCATCAAGGTCAAGGATATCGTCCTCGACCCGGACATTGCCGTCCATGTCGACCCCGAGCAGCTCGTAGTCAAGGTCACCGAGGTCACCATCAAGATCGAAGAAGAGAAGCCTGTCGTCGCTGAAGAGGTAGCCGCCGAGGGTGAAGAAGGGGCCGAGGGGGCCGAGGGGGCCGCGGAAAAACCGGCGACCGAAGCGGGCGGCGCGAAACCGGAGAGGGCCGAGAAGCCGGAAAAGAAATAGTAGCTTTCATCGGTCGACTCTAGCCCGGGCATGTGGTCTGAAAATGATTATTGATTTCCACACGCATGCGCTACCGCCGCAGGTAAAGAACAACCGCAGCCGCTACGTGGAAAAAGACCCCGCCTTTGCCGAGATATACGCGCGCGAGAAGGCCGCTATCGCCACCTCCGAGGACCTCATCGCCAGCATGGACCGCGAGGGCATCGATATCTCCCTCGTGGTCAACTACGGCTGGAGCACACACGAACTCTGTGTAGAGACCAACGACTATATCCTGGAATCGATAGCGCGTTACCCGCAAAGACTGTACGGTTTTTGCGCCGTAACCAGCTACCACGATGACAAGTCGCTCGCCGAGATCGAGCGCTGCGTCAGGGGGGGAATAAGGGGGGTCGGCGAGCTCAGACCCGACATCCAGCCTCCCGCGACGATGACCCCGGCGATGCTGGAGCCTTTCGCGCGAATGCTGCGGGAAAATAAGTTGATACTGTCGACGCACTCTTCCGACCCCGTCGGCCACAGTTACCGCGGCAAGGGGGCGGCCACGCCGGAGAGGCTGGAGAAATTCATCGCCAATTTTAAGGACATACCGGTGGTCTGCGCGCACTGGGGCGGCGGCCTGCCGTTCTATACCCTGATGCCGGAGGTGCGGGAAGCGCTGGAGAACGTTTACTATGATACGGCGATATCGCCGTTCCTTTACCGGCCGGACATCTACCGCTATGTGAGAGACCTGGCGGGGGCCGACCGCATTATCTTCGGGAGCGACTACCCGGCGATAGCCCAGCGGAGAGTGCTCAACGAAATAGAGACGGCCGGATTCTCCGCCGAAGACCGCGAATTAGTGCTCGCCGGCAACGCCCGGCGGCTCCTCGGCATATAGCGGGACGATATGGAGAAGATACGCTCGTTTATCGCTGTCGAACTTCCCGCTAACATTAAGCTGGCCCTCGCCAAAACGCAAGCGGAGTTAAAGTCGGGCGGTGGGGCGCGGGTCAAGTGGGTCGACCCCGTCATCATGCACCTGACGCTCAAATTCCTGGGCAATATCGACACCGCCCTCGTGGCCGGGATAACCGCGGCGCTAGACGAAGTCTGCATAGGTGTTAGCCCCTTCCTCATCGAGCTTGACAGGCTCGGCGTTTTTCCCAATGCCAGGCGGGTGCAGGTGGTCTGGGTGGGTCTGAAAGGGGAGGTGGAGAAGCTGGGCAGGCTGCAAAAAAATATCGACGCCGTCCTGGCGTCCCTGGGGTTTCAAGCGGAGAATCGCCCTTTCACCCCTCACCTCACGCTGGCCAGAGTGCGTGAGGACGCCACGCTCGAGGAGCGGCAGGCGCTGGGGCAGCTCGTTACGGCCGCCGCGCCTGAGTGCCGCGGTAGTTTTACTGTGGACGCCGTGCACCTGATGCGAAGCCAGCTGACCAGGAACGGCCCGATATATTCGCGGATCGACTCGGCAGCATTGAAATAGATATTCTGCGGCCGTTGGTGCTAGAATATGGTGGCTAAAGCCGGAGCGATGCCATGGAAAAACCGGAAAAGACACCTGAAGACCCGCGCCGCGGCCACCGTAAGCGGCTGCGGGAAAAGTTCCTGAAGTCGGGGCTGGCCGCCTTCCACGACTATGAAATCGTAGAGCTGCTGCTCAGCCTGGGTACGCCGCGACGCGACTGCAAAGCACCGGCCAAGGAGGCCATCAAGAGATTCCAGACGCTGCGCGGCGTCCTGGAAACCCCCGCAGCAGAGCTGCAGCAGATAGCGGGCATCGGCGCCGCCAGCGCCTTCGGTATCAAGCTGGTGCAGGAGGTAGCCCGCGAGTTCCTTAAAGCCAGGATACTGGAGAAGCCCTTTTACCGCTCCTCACAGGAGGTCTTCGATTACCTCTACCACGCCATGCGCGACCTCAAGAAGGAGACCTTCAAGGTCATTTACCTCAACAGCCAGAACCAGATTATCGATACCGTGGATATCTCCGAAGGGACGGTCAACGGCAGCTCCGTCGCCCCCCGCGAGGTCATCGAGGGGGCAATAAAAAACAGCGGCACGGCGCTGATCTTTGTCCACAACCACCCCTCCGGCAACCCCGAACCCAGCGCCAGCGATATCTCGCTGACCCGCGAGCTCGTCTACGCCGGCAGGATCATGCGGCTCCGCGTGCTCGACCACATCATCATCGGCGACAACCGCTATTACAGCTTCGCCGCCGGGGGGCACATCGAAGAGTACGAGACCGACTTCATGAACCTGATGCTGAGGGGAACTTCCGAGGTGAAGCGAAGACTGTACCGGGCTAAGTAATCCTCGCCCAAGCTTGACTAGCGCCATTAACCAGGTATCACTGTGTGGTAATTATACAATCGTCAATATTTTATCCAAACGCTTGACAAATGTGCTCGGCAGTGTTATAGTTGCCCTACTTCTGAAAAAAGTGATATTTTGCCACATTATGGAGGATGAGATTTACTAATACACTGTATCAGGTTGAGGTATGTCGTGGCAAACGAAGATAGGAAGCTGGGAATTGATGTTTTAGGTGCTTTACCCTGGGGCAAGCACGTTTGTTATTTTTATAACACCAAACAAGACCTGGTGAATGTTCTGGTGCCTTATTTCCAAGCAGGTCTGGAGAATAACGAGTCTTGTCTCTGGATTACTACAGAGCCCCTCAGTAAAAAAAAGGCTGAAGAAGCCATGGAGAAGGCTATACCTGATTTCCCGCAGTATCTGGCGATTGGACAGATAGAGATTATCCCGCATACCGAGTGGTATCTCAAAGGTAATATTTTCGATGGGAAAAGGGTCTTTAATGCCTGGACTGAAAAGCTCGAGCGAGCCATGGCCTCGGGTTATGATGGATTGAGGGTATCCGGTGACACGGCCTGGCTTGAAAGAAGGGACTGGAATAATTTCATTGCTTATGAAGGAAAGATAAACAATACTATCGGCAAGTACCACATGCTCGCCATTTGCACTTATCCCCTTCATAAACATGGAGCCAGCCAGGCCATCAACGTGATGAGCAAGCACCACTATAATCTCATCAAGCACAGAGGCGACCTGGTTCTTATTGGAGGCTCCGAGCGCGAGCGCGAGGAAGAGAGTCAGACGGCGCTTTCACGGGTAACATCAGGAAAACACCTAACAGTCTTGCAGGAAAAATTCACTAAAGAAGGTTTTCAGAATTTTGAAGACCGCGAGATCATTGAATTATTGTTGAGCCTGGTCATGCCGGCGCGCAAGGGCAGGCAACTGGTTAAAATATGTATCGACAGGTTTAAAAACCTCAGTGATTTCCTGGCAGCCCCGCCCAGGGAACTACAAAAAGTTGGCATTACCCCCGCTTGCATGATTTATATCAAGTTTCTACACGAGTTGCCCGCGAAAGTTCTCAAGCAAGGAATTGTGAAACGGTCTATCTACAAATCCTCTAAGGAGATCTTTGACTATCTCTACTACTCAATGCGAGACCTGAAGAAAGAAGTGTTCAAAGTCATCTTTCTCGATCCCCGGAATCAGATTACGGAGGTCGTTGACCTTTTCGAAGGAACTGCGGATAAAATCGCCATAAATGGCCGCGAGGTTGTCGAAAGCGCCATCGCCCATGACGTAAAGTCCATGATTTTTGTCCATAATCACCCCTCCGGCGACCCTTCCCCCAGTAAAGAAGATAAGCTTCTTACCAGAGACCTCGTCTTTATGGGCAGGATATTACAAATTAAGGTGCTGGATCACATCATCATCGGGGAAAACAGATTCTTTAGCTTCGCCGCGGAAAGGCTGATCAAAGAATACGAGACGGACTTTCTGAACCTGAAACTGACCGGTACTTCCGAAGCCAGGCGCCGGATATCCCGGGCCAGGGAGACGGGCGGTCAATAGGCCTTAAGAGACAGGTTTATGCCCCCGCCGCTTCCAGAGCCAGGAGCATTTGCTTAACCGGCAGGCCGCCGCTGTAGCCGCCCAATCCGCCGTCTTTAGCCAGCACGCGGTGGCAGGGAACAATAATGGGGAGCGGATTCACGGACAAAGCCTGCCCGGCGGCCCGCACCGCCAGCGGGTTCCCGGCGCGTCCGGCTACCCAGCTGTAGCTGCGGGTCTGGCCATAGGGAATATCACCGGCCGCCCGCCACACGGCGCGCTGAAAAGGCGTGGCCGAGGCGAGGTCGAGGGCGTCAGTGAAGTCCACCTGTTTACCGTTGAAAAATGCCCGGTAACGTTCCATCAGGTCAGCGAAGCGCGGTGGCGTTTCCTGCGCGCCTTTCAAATCATCGCCGAGGGCGATCAAGGCTTCTTGTTTTGAAGGTTCCGGCAGCGTAGCGCGGCGCAGCCCCGCCGCCGAGCCCAGTATTCCCACCCAGCCCGCGGCGGTTTCAAAAACGGCGTAGTACGAGTTATCAAACATATGCGTAAAACCAGGGCATTTTTACGAGGGCTTTGTCCGCCGGCGCTGATAAAGAGCGGCGAGAAAGATAAGGAAAATACCCAGCACGATGCTGACGAGCACTTTAATAAGCTGCGGCAGATCCAGGCTCAGGAAATAGGCGTAGGTATATATCGCCGCAACGATGGCGATGCCATAACTGACGTAATGCGCCTTTACGGACTTTTGCCGGACCGCCCGGAAAACGAGCCAGCCGATGAGTATTAAAGACGCGAATACCGCCACAGCCGTTAACATCTAATCACCAGCCCATCTCTTCAAAATATTTCCCGAGGAAGGTGAAAAGGCATACCGACAGCAGCAGCGCACCTATCCGGCCGATATCCGAAAGGTATCTTATATACTCCGCCGCCAGGTAACCGATGCCGGCGATGCAGAACAGGATACCGAACCCGTATAATACATATTCTATCTTCATACGTCAGCCTTATATAGTTCAACTCTGCGGCAAGATAACCGGTTTAGGGGGTATACTCGTATTATAATAGAAAATCACACTGCGCTCTATCTCTCCCCTTTTTATCAGTATCGTGAAATCGAGGGTCGAATTGGCGGGCAAATTTTCCGGCACATATGCAACGACATCCAGGGTCCAGTCGACCTGCCCCCCACCGAAAGCGCCCAGCGATATTGTCTCCGATGCTAAATCCGCCAGCTTCGACTGGTTATACCATAGCGAGACATCGACATCAGCCCGGTAGGGAAAAAACCGGCGATTGTCCACCTGGTAACTGAAGGACATCTCGCCGTTCGCGTCGATAAACACCGGCGCGCCGCCGTTCCTGCCCTGGTCGCCCCATTGTTCCGGGGTTATTTCCTGCGGGAAACCCGTGCCCGTAACCGTAAGGCTATCATAAAGGCCCATGTAGCCGTCAAAGACGAAAACAAGGATAATGCCTATAAAACAGGCAAGCGTAAGAAATAGATAGATATTTCGATGTTTTTTAAACAAATCCGGGGTCTCTCTTCAATAGCAGTATACTAGATATTTTAACGGTCGGCAATTCCGTCTATTTAAACTCCGGCTCGATGAGCCCGTAGTCGCCGTCGTCGCGGCGGTAAAGCAGGCGGACCGCATGGGCATCACCGTCCATAAAAAGGAAGAAATCGTGGCCCAGTCGCTCCATCTGCGCGATGGCTTCTGAGCGGGTCATCGATTCGATAACGAAATGTTTGGTCTTGACCACCCGGGGCGCCGGCCGTTCTTCGGGTACGGATTTTCCCCTGGCCAGAGGGCTGCCCCGGCCGCGGTCGTAAAGCTTGCCCTTGTGCCGCTCGGCCTGGCGGGTCATGACGGCCACCACGCGGTCGACGGCTTTAAAAAGGTCTTCGCCGCGCTCCTCCCCGTGCAGGACGGAGCCAGCGGTGCCGCCGTCGACCGTCACCCGCACCAGGTAGCGCTGCAGGGGCGACCTCGTTTTTTCATCGGAGATTTCCACCTTGATATCGATGATATCGGGCAGGTGCCGGTTGAGCTTGCCCATCTTGCGCCCGATGTAGCGCTGCGCGGCCGGCGTTATCTCGGTATTGGTCCCGGCTATCTGTAGCTCCATATAACCACGCTCCTGTAAAGGTGTTTCTTCATCCCGGCTATAGTTCACGCGCCAGGGTCAGCCCCCGGACCTGCGCCGCCCCGGCAGCCTTTAGCGCCCCGGCGCAGGCGTTAAGAGTGGCGCCGGAAGTAGACACATCGTCGATAAGGAGGACCTGCCTGCCCCGGAATCCCTCTTCGCGGCAGGCGAAAGCACCGGCGACGTTTCTCTGCCGCTCGCTCACGCCAGCCGACCTCGCCTGGGGGACGGTGTAATGGCGACGGATGAGGCCGTTGGCTGCCACGGGCAGGCCGCAGCGCCGGCCGAGCTCTTCCGAAATCAAAGCCGACTGGTTGTAGCCGCGCTCGCGGAGGCGTTTCGGGTGCAGCGGCACCGGCACCAGGACGTCCGCCGGAAGAGGGTTGGTGACAAGGTACTCATACAGTAAGCCGGCCAGCAGCGGCGCCAGAGCCCGGAGGTTGCGGTACTTCAGCTCGTGGACGGCACGGCGGATTACGCCGTCGAAAACAAAAGGCGAACGGATGCCGTCGATGCCGTCCGGCGTGTCCGGCCAGTCGTGGCAGGCGGCGCCCTGAGATAAGGGACTCCCGCACCGGGGGCAAACGGGCGGTGTAATTACCGGCAGATCACGGCGGCAGTCGCCGCAGATGAAGTCGCCTTCTTTTCCACAGCCAAGGCACCACCGGGGGAAAAGCAGGTCAAGTGCCGCCCTTTTAAGAACAGTTATCCGGGGAAGCACGATCGCCATCCGCAGTCCGCCATTTAAACTCCCGGGAGGATATTACCGGGGACGGGAGTTATGGAGCGTGCCGCTCATGATAGGTTCGTCCCTATAGACATCGCCGTTGCGGATCTTCAGGTTAAAACCGCAATCGGGATTGGTGCAAACCCAGGCCTTATACTGGATAGACGCCCCCTGGCTGCCGAAATCTGATAGAGGCACCAGGTCACCGGTATTGCATTTCTGACACTTGGGGAAACCAGTCTGTTCCATGGGGTCCTCCTCCCAACCAAAAAATAAAAATAAACCTCATTAGTATAACCCGAAACGGCAGCGGTTGACAAGTGGCTGCTACCGTTTGACTTTAGTTGTCGTGCTAACCTCACCGCTTGCCCCTCTCCAGCCGGAAGCATTGAGAGGTATATTTATGGCTGGAGAGGGGAATGAAAGGGGGTTGAGTACTAAAAATCAAGCGTAAACAGGCAGTTCTAGACCGCCGGTGCCGGTTGGGTGGCCTTGCGCACGGCGTTGATGAGGACATTGGCGATAGCGGGGTCGAACTGCGAGCCGCTGCATATCAGCAGTTCGTCCATCGCGTCCTGGGTGGTCAGGGGCCGCCGGTAAGGGCGGTCGGAGATCATGGCGTGGTAGGCGTCAGCAACGGCCACGATACGCGCCCCCAGGGGTATATCTGCGCCGCGGACTTGTTGCCCGAGGCCCGTGCCATCGAAGTGGTCGTGATGGTGAGAGATTATCTTCACCACGTTATCGTTCACGAACGGCTTGACCAGCCGGGGGCCGATGATAGCGTGGGTCATGATGTGACGGTATTCACCGGGAGTCAGCTCGCGCGGCTTATTGAGGATATCGGGGTCGACGGCTATCTTGCCGACGTCGTGGAGCAGGGCCGCCCAGCGCAGGTCTTCCATCTCCTCGGGCGAAAGGGTGAGTTTTTTACCAATCCCCAGGGAAAGTTCGGCCACAGCCTGTGAATGGCCTTTCGTATAACTATCGATGGACTCCAGTGCGCTGATCAGGTTCTCGATAGCGCTGATGAAAAACTTCCGGGGCTCCACCGCCTGTTGCGCGGCTTTCTGGCCCGTGTCCCGCAGGTAGCGCTGTATCTCCATCTCCACCCGGCGCTTGTCCAGGGTGCCGGCGACGCTCTGCATGATCTGCTCGAAGCGGAATGGCTTGTTGATGTAGTCATTGGCGCCGTCCCTGATGCATTGCGCCACGACCATAGGGTCGGTAATGCCGCTGGCCATTATCACGGCCGTCTCCGGGTAACGGTTAACGATATCAGGCAGCACGGCGCTGCCCGGCCGGCCCGGCATGTTGATATCCATGATGACCAGGTCCGCCGGTCTGGTTTCCAGCTTTTTCAGCGCCTGTTCGCCGTCCTCGGCTTCGTCGCAGTCATAGCCGCGCATCGCCAGGCCTTTGTTCAGGATCTGCCGTATAGCCTCCTCGTCGTCAACGAGGAGTATTTTTTCCTTCGGTTCGCCGGGTTCCTTCACACCACGCCTCCGGGCAAGATGCTCGCTATCGTCTAAATTGTATAAAACGGAAACTAAACAAGACGTAAATTCTGCCCCCGGCGCATAAATAAATAGTAAAAATTGGCTTTACCTGTGCCCGAGGCGGCGACAAGGCCGCGATGAAACCTTTATGTTATAATATTTATAACACCATTCTGAATGACGCATTAAGGAGATAAATATGGCCGACAAAGTAGCACCAAAGCACGATATTTTCAGCAAGCCGCTGCCCGAGCTCCTGGATGATATAGAGGCGGCGGCGGCAGACGCCAGGGCGGCCGCCGACGAGGCGAGAAACGCCGGCGAGAGGGCCGCCCAGGACGTGATGAAGAAGCTCCGGAAGCTGTTCCTCAAGATGTCCCGCGACATCACCGAGGAGCTGACAGAAGATAAGAAATAGAGTCTAGGCGACGGCTTCCACGCCGAGGTTGTCCTCGCCGATAAGCTCGACCAGCTGGCGCCTGAGGCCGGGGCAATACTCGGTGTAGATGCTGGGCAGCTTGAGCGGAATGGCGTCGCCACCGTTGAGGATGTTCAGGCGCACCTCGTCGCGGCCGGTATAGGTCCGCAGCGCCGTGACGATCTTATTCAGCCGGGAGACATCCCCTGCGGCGTCCGCGGTCTGCTTGATATTAATGGTGAGGCGGTGCCTTTTTTGGACGGGGGCGGCGGCTTTCACGGGCGGCGCCTCCGGGGCTAAAGCACGGGACGCAGGCGCGGCCGGCGTGCCCGCACCATTATTGTCGACGGGCGGCTCATAATACTTCACGTCGTCGCAGATCACGCTCACCTCGTCATCCCTTGCCCGCACTTTGCCCTGGACGATCAGCTCGTTGCCTTCCTTCCAGAACTCCTCCGTCTGGCTGTAGACCTGCGGCCAGGCGATGACTTCCACCTTGCCGCTGACGTCCTCGAGGGTGACGATGGCGAACGACTCGTTTTTCCGGGTGAAAGAGTAGCGAGCGGCAACCACGCGGCCGGCGGTAACAATTACATGCTTGTCCAGCTCGGCATCGATATTGCCGCAGAACACCGCGTTAGCCTGCTTGGCGCTGAATACCGGGCTGAAAGGCTTTTCCGAGAAGCTGACGCCCATCAGCTCTTTTTCCCAGTACGCTTTTTCGCGGTCGGAGGCGCCGGAGGGCGTCATCTCAAGGCTGGGCAAAGGGACGGACTGCGTCTCCCCGAACATATCGAACATGGTAGATTGCCCCGTCTCGCGCAGCCGCTGCTCGCGCTGTGCCAGCGATAAGACCCGCCCGATGCTGTTGAGCAGGGTGCCGCGCTCCTCCAGCTTATCGAACGTCCCCACCTTGATCAGGCTCTCCATGACGCGGCGGTTGACTGATTGCAGGTCACTGCGGCGGCACAGGTCTTCAATAGACTTGAACGGCCCGTTCTTGTCGCGCTCGGCGATGATAGGCTCGATAGCGCCGGTGCCTACGTTCTTGATCGCCGCCAGCCCGAACCGGATGGCCGATTGCCCGGAGGCGTTGTCTTCCAGCGAGAAAAAAAGCCGGCTGCGGTTGATATCCGGCGGCAGGATCTCGATGCCCAGCCGGCGGCACTCGGCGGCGGCCCCGGTGGTCTTTTCCAGCTCGCCGGCGTGGGTGGTCAGGAAGGCGGTGATGTATTCCGCCGGGTAGTTGGCCTTGAGATAGGCGGTCTGGTAGGCGATAAGGGCATAGCACGAGGCGTGCGCTTTATTGAAGGCGTAACCGGCGAACGGCTCGATGAGGGCGAAGACCTCCTCCGCCAGCTCGGGGGAATAGTTGAGCTTTTTAGCGCCGGCGATGAAGTTCCGTTTTTCTTTCTTCATCGTCTCGGCGATCTTCTTGCCCATCGCTTTACGGAAGATGTCCGCCTGCCCCAAGCTATAGCCGGCGAACTCCCTGACGATGAACAGCACCTGCTCCTGGTAGACGATGACGCCGTAGGTGTCTTTCAGGATATTTTCCAGGGCGGGATGGGGATAGCGAATCGGCGTCTTGCCGTGCTTGGAATCGATGAAGCGCGGGATATGCTCCATGGGGCCGGGGCGGTAGAGGGCGACCATGGCGGAGATATCGCCGAAGACGGTCGGCTTCAGGTCCTTGATATAGCGGCGCATGCCGGCGCCTTCAAGCTGGAACACCCCGGCCGTCTCCCCGGCGGAGAGCAGCGCGAAGGTCTTTTTATCGTCCATGGGGATCTTATAGAGGTCGATGTCCACGCCGCAGTGCTCCCGGATGATCTCCTTAGCCCGGCCGAGGATGGTGAGGTTGGCCAGCCCGAGGAAGTCCATTTTCAGCAGTCCGATGTGGGCGATGGCCTCCATCGAGAACTGGGTCATCACCGTATCGTCCCCGTTGACGCGGGCGGCGCGCTGCAGAGGGACATGGTTGGTCAGGGGGTCCTTGGAGATAACGACGCCGGCGGCGTGGGTGCTGGCGTGGCGGGAAATGCCCTCGACGCGGCGGGCCTGGTTGACCAGGTTGCGCACGATCTCGTCGTCCTGGTAGGCGGTTTTAAGCTCCTGATTTTCATCCAGGGCCTTGGCCAGCGTCATGCCGACCATGTTTGGAATGAGCCGGGCGACGCGGTC
>DAIQQC010000109.1:0-4844 GCA_036787005.1 Dehalococcoidales bacterium
TCGAAGGGTTGCAAATTCCCTCCCGATGGCCTATAGTTAGGTTTAATAATCCATAGGGGGGCCGTATGGAAGGGGAATGGTCGGTTCTGGCGATTGTCGGCGCGGTGTTCATCGTGCTGGGCGTCGTCACCATCCTCTGGGGCCGCCACGAGCAGAAGAAACTTGATGAAGCCCTGACGACGCATGTCGATGTTCGGGAGTTCATTTCCCACTGGCCGGAGCGCCCTCAGCCCGGGGCTTTGAAGATCGGTGGTTTTATCGCCGGCGCCCTTGGGATCCTGTTGATGATCATCGGCCTGGTTATCTGGTATACCGGCCTCCCGCCTTCTTAGGAAATTTCGTCGCCGCTCAACAAATCCCGGAGATTCAGACGCCGGGATTTTTCTTTACCGTTGATATACCCTGCCGGTCTGATTACTTGCGGGGTTTAACTCCGGTTCGGCCCAAACCTGTCTCCTTGATAAAGATGAAACAAACCAGCGCGGCCAGCGAGAGCGCCGCCCAGAAAGCGAAGGGCAGCCCCGTGTTGAAACCGGCCAGGGCGTTACCCAGCGGAGGAGAGGTGAGGCTGCCAATCTGGGCGATGGTGAAAACAATACCCAGTGCCATGCCGGCATATTCCATCCCCACCCCCTTCGTTTCCATCAGCACCGTCATGCTGAGGGCCATGAAACTATCCATGAACATCCCCGCCAGTACCATCAGCAGCCAGACCAGGTTCTGCGGGGCCACCGGCACCATGGCGATGGAGATCGTGGTTACAAGCAGCGCCGGCAGCATGATGGCTTTCCTCGACCCGAGCTTGTCCGATAGGAAGCTCAGCGGGATAACGCATAGCGTGCTCACGGCATAAAACAGGGATAGCGCGCCGTCCGCGGCGGCATCCGTCCACCCCTTGCCCTTAAGATAAAGCGGCAGGTAGCCCGTCATCCCCATCAGTCCGCCCACGCGGAACATCAGCGTCACTCCCAGCAGCCATAATTCCTTAAGCCGTATCAACTTGCCGAGCGACTGGCGCAGCGGCACTTTAATAGCGGTCTCTCCTGTAACTTGAGCCTTCGGCGCCTGTCGGCCCATGATGAACCAGAGTATCCCCACGAAGGCGGATATCGCCCCGTAAAAGAACATCACGTTCCGCCAGCCTCCCAGCGCCGGCGAAAGTACCGTGGCGCTGATCAGCGGTCCCAGCATCAGCCCCAGCCCCATGCCCATCGCCCCGATCCCCTGCGCCAGCCCGAGCCGCGGGCCTTTGAACCACATTCCTAACGACTTTGTTACCGCGACGGGCACGACCATCCTCACCATCCCGTTGAGAAAAACCGTCGCCATAAGGCTGAAGAAATCATTGGAGAGACCCCGCAGGGCGCCGGTGACCCCGGTAAGGATGCAAAATACCGTCAGCACGGTCCTGGAGCTGAATTTATCGCTGAGTACCCCGCCGAGGATACTGACGAAGATGCCCGCCAGGCTGGAGATACCCCAGATAAAGCCGATCTGCACCAGGTCCAGTCCCAGGTCCCGGGACATTTCCTGGAACAGCACGGGCATACAGGAAAAAGGCACGGCCGCCACCAGCGTGCCGGTCAGCGTCAGCAGCGCCAGCATATACCATTTGTAGGATGGACTATTGCTTAAGGGCATTTTTATGCCTGGATTTGTCGTCCCCGGGGAAGCCCTCTACATATACATTTTCGCCGGACCGGTAGTATAGTGGAATACCGGCCGGTCCACTTTAAGGAAGATCAGCGGCGAATGCTTCAAGCCCGCCGGTATGAAGACCAGGCTCGTTCTCGTGATGATGTGCTTTTCGTCGCCCATCCAGAACTCTACCTCCGCCCCCAGGTCGTAGGGGTCATCGGGGTTCGTGCCGATGAAGGCGATTACTTCGTCGTAGTCGTGGGTGTGCGCTTCGGTGCCCGCTCGTTTCGCCCCGGGACTCGCCGGGCGCGGCATGACCCAGACGCATTCCATGTAGAAAGCCCCCGGCACGGTCTTGCTGTCGAGGAAGAACAGGCGGCCGCCCTTGCCTTTGCTGATTCCCGCCAGGTTCGGCGGCGCCCACGGCGCTTCCTCTACCGGTGGTTTATATTCGCTGAGAATGTATTTCCCGTACTTGGTCTTAGCCATTTTGCGTTCTCCTTACAAAGAATACTACCAATGTCAAATACTACAAATATCAAATAAATCAATACCCCTCCCCCCATTCTTTATTGGTAGTATTTGTAGTATTTATTTCTTCCTGGCCGCCTTGCCGCACGGGAATTCGATGGTAAAGAAAACGGGCCTGGTGAGGTTGCGGAAAGTAAGCGGCCCTATCTCCAGGCCGGCTGGGATGAACATCGCCCCGCTCTTTTTGATATCGTGCTTTTCCCCGCCGATGTACACTTCCATCTCCCCGCAGAGGTCGCGGATGTTTTCGTAGTTGTAGGCGTAAAACCCGAAGAATCGGTCGTAGGATTGCGTATTGGCGTCCATGATTTTCTGCTCTTTAGGCCCGCCGGGGAGGAGCCACAT
Source organism: Dehalococcoidales bacterium (assembly GCA_036787005.1). Taxonomy (GTDB): domain Bacteria; phylum Chloroflexota; class Dehalococcoidia; order Dehalococcoidales; family RBG-16-60-22; genus JBFYTX01. The sequence goes on from DAIQQC010000109.1 coordinate 2,515, forward strand.
GTTCTCGCAGCCGAACTCCGCGCCCTTGACCGTCGTCTCGTCGATGTAGGCCAGCCGCCTGGTCGTCTTGGCGTTGGGGTGCAGGTATGCCGGGTATTTGTAGCCGGGTTTGTCCCTGGTCACGAAGTTTTTTTCGTATTTTCTCGCCATCTGCGTTGCCTTCCTTTCGTTTTCGATGTCCTAGACGTACTCTCCGCCGGGGCCGATGGTGTAGTGGAAGAATGAGTCGTCCATCCGCAGTATCCTCAGCGGGCAGTGGGTGACGTTGGCCGGGATGTAGACGACGAAGCTCTTGGTGAAGACATATTTTTCGTCTTCCATCCAGAACTCGACCTCCCCCCGGAGCTCTTCCGGGTGCTCCATGTCCGTCCCGAAGAACGATAGCAGCTCGGGAAACGGGTGCGCGTGCGGTGGAACTCCCTGGCCGCCCGGTCTCTTGGCCGCTTCTTCCATCTGTGCTTTGGTCAATACGGGGCGCGGCCGTATGCCGGGGTATTTCTGGCTCCACTGCCAGACCATCTCCGAGTAGAATGCCCCGGGCATGACGTTGGCGTCCGTCCAGACGACGTGCTCCAGGCCGCGGTGATAGCCTTCCCACAACCCGTCCCCGATCATGTCCCTTTCCCATTCGCGGTAGGGCGGCAGGGGGATGTTCTTGGCAAGTTCCGTGCAGATATACTTGTCGTATTTTCCCATGTTCTCCTTTCCTTTCTCAACACTTGTCTTTGTATTCAATATTTTGTCCTCTCCCCTTGTGGGAGAGGATTAAGGCGAGGGGTATTTCCTTCCCTTTCTTTCATTTGTCATTCTGAGCCCCGGTGAAATCGGGACGTGATAATCCGTTTTTATTTCGGCGCGTTCTTTCCCGGCATGGCTTTGGCGAAGTCCCCGCAGCCGAGCATGATCGTCATCTCGATGTGCGGCCGCGTTACCTTCTGCCAGGTGAGCGGCCCGTGCCTGGTCCCTTTTGGCAGGAAAAGCGCCGTCGTCCGGTCGAAAGCGAGTGGCTGCCCCTCGACTTCTATCTGCATTTCCGCCCCGAGTTTTTCCGGGTTTTGCGGGTCGCTGCCGATGTGCATCACGATTTCGTCGAAGTTGTGCGCGTGCTCGAAGACGTATGGGTTGGGCGTGGGCACGTCGTAAATCCAGCTTACCTCAATGTAGGTATTGCTCCCCGGCACGAGGGCATTGCTCATGTAGGTCATCGAAGGTACCTGGTGCCCTTTGTGCCTGCTTTCCTGTCCCGCCGCTATCTCATAGACGGGTTTGCGCACGAGCAGTCGGTTATAGTCTATTTTTGACATTATTCTGGGCTCCCTCCCCGGGTGACAATGAGAAAAAGCAAACCCTGATATATACCGATATATTGTGAATTCTATAATCAATACGAGGCGGGTGTCAATTTATTATTTGGTGGCTTTAAGAGAAAATACCAGCGGGAGCTTATCACCGTCTAAATGCCAGTAATTATCTTTCCCTTTTTGCATAAACGGAAACTGCTTGAAAAAGATCGCTGTGTGTTCATGCAGGAATTCTATTTTCAGTCCCGCTCCGATTATGGCGTTGACGACCTCGCCTAGCGAATGTGACCATTCGTAAGAGTTATATTTTCCTACAAAAGAAGGGTCGGCATAATCTTCCTCCCACGACCAGCTCATAGGTTTCGGATTGTGGAAATAGGGCTGGGTTACTTTTAGTTCTGTAGCAGTCATGGAGTTATCAAAGACATTCATGAACGGGTGTCCCTCCATAATATAGAAAAACCCGCCCAGCTTTAAAAAATGCGAGATTATTTTCCCCCATTTCTCAAGGTCCGGCAGCCAGCAAAGAATACCCCCGGATGTGTAGACGATATCATATTTCTTTTTCAGCACTTCCGGTAGTTTATAAATATCCGAACAGATGAATTCGGCTTTAATGCCCGTTTCTTTACTTAACGATTTTGCTAGTTTGATTGCTTCTTCGGAGAAATCCACGCCAGTCGCTTTAGCTCCTCTCCTCGCCCAGGTAATAGTATCCATGCCGAAATGGCACTGAAGGTGGAGTAGAGTTTTCCCATTCACATCTCCTACTTCTTCAAGCTCAAACGGCATTACCATCATGCTCTTTCCTGCCTTGAAACCAGCCACATCATAAAAATCGGAGCGAGCATGAATGGCCGTAACCTCGTCCCATAATTTTTGATTGTTTTTAAGATATTTTTCCATTTTTATTCCATCTGTCTTGTCCCATGAAGGGCCGCCTCGGCGGATTTTTTGATACGTCCGTCTTTTACTTCACCGGCACCCAGATGTCCAGCTCGGCCTTCTCGTCGTCCACGCCCTTGAATC
>DAIQQC010000038.1:0-2618 GCA_036787005.1 Dehalococcoidales bacterium
GGAAATACCCCGGGGCGTCGTCCCGGAAAACCAGTTTCTTGATATATTGCCCGTACTTGCTGCGCGCCATAACACGTATCCTCCAGCTTCGATAATCATTAAGTCAGTATACGATAAACCCAAAGTGATAGTCTATTTAGACTGGCGGCTTAAAAGCAGGTTTCGCAATATCAGCGGGGGGATAATCGTCGTCAAAAGGCTCATCAAGATCACCGCCGAGTAGGCGCTCTGGGTGATGTAGCCAACATCCAGACCAATGAGCGCTACGATCATAGCGACCTCGCCGCGCGGCACCATCCCGACACCGACAACCAGGGAATCCCTGACACTCATTTTTTGAAGCAGCGCCGGGGCGCCGCACCCGATGACCTTGGTAGCGATGGCTACGGCGGTCAAAGCCAGCACGAACCAGAGCAGGCTCGGGCTGACGGCATGGAAGTCCATGATGACGCCCAGGGAGACAAAGAAAATGGAGGCGAAGATAATTTGCAAGTGCTCCGCGCCGTCTCTGAAATGCGCGCCGTGGGTCAATTTCACCCCGGAGAAAGAAGCCCCGGCCAGGAACGAGCCGACGATAGCCGAGAGGTCGACCGCTTCCGCGCCCATGGCGTAGAGGAACGCGACCATGATGGTAAAAATAAACATGGACTCCGGGTATTTGGCACAGAGCCTGGTGGAGTCCAGGCGCACCAGCAGCGGGTTAAGCACGAGTCTGCCGATCAGTATACCGGCAATGATAAAACCGGCGGCCTTGGCCAGCGTGACCAGGACATCAATCGCCGAAATATCGCCGGCGACCAGTCCCTGCGAAGTAGACAGCGCCAGCAAGCCCAGGACGTCATCGATAACGGCGGCGGCGATAATGACGCGGGCGGTACTGCTCTGGAGCTTGCCCATCTCCCGCAGCACGTTGGCGGTGATGGCGATGCTGGTGGCGGTGAGGGCGGTGCCGATAAAGACGGCGCCTTTAAAATCGAAATCAAACGCCCGCGCCAGGAAGAACCCGGCCAGGGCCGGCACGATAACGCCGAAAAGCGCGATGACGACGTAACGGATTTTCCAGATATCCTTGATATTAAACTCGAGACCTATGGTAAAGAGAAGAACGATAGCCCCCAGGTGGGCCAGGGATTTTACAAAATCCGTATAAGTGATCCAGTTGAGCAGGCTCGGACCGACCAGGATACCCATGACGATGATGCCGACGACAGCCGACTGGTTCACCCTATAGGCAATCAGGTAGCCCGCCAACGCAACGAACATCAGCAGGCTCATCTGGAACGCAGTGCTGGATAAAATCGACTCTTCGCCGGGCAACGACAACCTCTTAATATTTTGTTAAGACAAGTATAGCGAAAAGAGACATGAATTAACAAATCGGGCGGCAACGGCGGCAGCTTTTACCGATTTTGAAATTCAGCTATACTGTTTAGAGAAATCAATCACGGAGAATGCCTTGATAATCAGGAAACTCACGCTGGGGCCTTACGCCAGCAACTGCTATATCGTCGGCGACGAGGCGACCAAAGAAGGCATGATCATCGACTCGGGGGCGGAGGCAGGGGAAATATTGAGGGCCGCCGAGAAGCTGGGGCTCAAGATAAAGCTCATCGTCCTGACCCACCGCCATCCCGACCACGTGGGGGCGGCGGGGCCGGTCAAGAAAGCCACGGGCGCGCCGCTGGCCGTACACGCCGAGTGCGCTAAATACCTGCCGCAATCGGCAAGCTACGTCTATGAACAGCCTTTCGAGGGAGTGCCCAAGCCGGAGCGTATCCTCAATGATGGCGATACAATAGATATCGGCGGGCTTCATTTCAAAGTGCTGCACACGCCGGGACATACGCCCTGCGGCATCAGTATATACGGGGAGGGTCACGTCTTTACCGGGGACACGCTTTTCAACTACGGCATCGGGCGCTACGACCTGATAGACGGCGATTACGACGCGCTGATAAAAGGGATAAAGACGAAACTGCTGACACTCCCGCCTGAGACGATTGTCCATCCCGGGCACGGGCCTGACTCCCTGATAACGACGGAAAAGCGGGCGAATCCGTTTTTGAGATAGATAAATTTCCGTTGGTACTAAGATGAACAAAATCGTCTATGGTGAAACAGATGCGTCAGGTCTGGATTTGATCAGTTCTCTATGGAAGAAACTTATTGAATATCATCGAGTGCGCTCTCCATCTTTTACCGGGCATTACGGCAGGGTAACATGGGACAAGAGAAAGAAAAAGCTCCTGGAGAAATCCAAGAGTGGCGCGATACGCATAGACCTGGCGAGGGAGGGAACATCAGGAACGCTGGTTGGCTATTGCGTGAGCACTATATCCAAAGAGAAACAAGGTGAAATTGAGTCGTTATATGTCGAGGAACACTTTCGACGATGCGGCATCGGGGATAATTTAGTGATAAATGCCTTAAAATGGATGGATAGTAATTCAGTGATTAAAAAAATTGTTGGAGTGGGCGTCGGTAACGAGGAAGTATTCGAATTTTACCGCCGCTACAACTTCTACCCCAGAACCATGATACTGGAACAAGTTGATAACAATAGAAAAGGGGCATGACTTTTAAAATCATGCCCCTTATACTTCTTAAGAGCTGGATTA
>DAIQQC010000038.1:2718-16566 GCA_036787005.1 Dehalococcoidales bacterium
AAAAGGGGCATGACTTTTAAAATCATGCCCCTTATACTTCTTAAGAGCTGGATTATCCGATGAACAGCGGGCACATCACCAGGGTAATCGTCGCCAGGAGCTTTACCAGCACGTGCAGCGACGGCCCGGCCGTGTCTTTCAGCGGGTCGCCTAGCGTATCGCCGACCACGGCCGCCTGGTGGGCGAACGATTTCTTACCCAGGACATTGCCATTCTCGTCCTTAAGCTGGCCGTCCTCGATCATCTTCTTGGCGTTGTCCCAGGCGCCGCCGCCGTTGTTCATGAAGGATGCCATCAGGATACCGGCGATAGTGCCGACCATCAGCACCGCCGCCACGGTCATGGCGGCGTCGAGGTGCAACGAACTTAAAGCGGGGATTTTACCTAGGTATTTGATACCTACGCCGATTACGATTGGACCTAATACCGGGAGCAGTCCCGGGGCGATCATTTCGCGCAGACCGGCGCGGGTGGTGATATCCACACATTTGGCGTAGTCCGGCGCATGCGGGTGGGCCGGGTCTTTCGGGTTCAGGATCTCGGGGTCGGCGCGGAACTGCCGCCGCACCTCCTCGATAATCTTGGAGGCGGTCTTACCGACCGCCTTGATGGCCCAGGAGCTGAAAAGGAAGACGATCATCGCGGCCAGCAAAGCCCCCACAAATACCTCTATCCGGGCGATGTTGACCGAGGTCATGGGGTTATCGGGCCGCAGGAAGTTGACGCGGTCGATATACGCCTGGAAGAGCAGGAAAGCGGCCAGGCCGGCCGAGACCATCGCATAGCCCTTGGTCAAGGCCTTGGTGGTATTGCCGACGGCGTCCAGGCGGTCGGTTATTTTCCGCACTTCCGGCCCGGCGCCGGCCATCTCGTTAATGCCGTTGGCGTTATCGGTGATCGGCCCGAAGGTGTCCATGGAAAGGACGTAAGGGCAGGTCATTAACATGCCCATCGTGGCGACGGCCGTCCCGAAGGCGCCGGCACCCACCACGCCGCTTTTATCGCCCAGCCAGTAGGCGAGCAGGAGGGAGATACCGATGACCATCGCAGTGGCGAAGGTTGTGGAAAAGCCCACCGACATACCCATGATGATGTTAGTAGCGGGTCCTGTTTTTGATGCCTCGGCGATGTCTCGCACAGGCCGATAGCGCCATTCCGTATAGTACTGGGTAACGAAGACGATAACGACGCTGGCGATGATGCCGACGAGGCCCGCGCCGAAGAGCCACCAGTTATCCAGCATGAAATAGACGGTAATCGCCAGGCCGACCACCGACAGGGCGATGGAGACGAAGTAGCCGCGGTTGAGGGCGTTCATGGCGTTCTCGCTCTCTTTAGCTCTAACGGAGAGCAGGCCGAGCATGCTGGCGATCATGCCGAAGCCGCGGACGCAAAGCGGGAAAAGGACCCAGGCAATGTTCCCGGTAAACACGTAAGCAGCGATGCCGAGGATCATCGCGCCGATGTTCTCGGCAGCGGTGGACTCAAAGAGGTCGGCGCCGCGCCCGGCGCAGTCGCCGACGTTATCGCCGACGAGGTCGGCGATGACGGCCGGATTGCGCGGGTCGTCTTCTGGAATGCCGGCCTCGACCTTACCGACGAGGTCGGCGCCGACGTCGGCTGCCTTGGTATAGATACCACCGCCAAGCTGGGCGAAGAGGGCGACGAAGCTGGCGCCGAAGCCAAAGCCGACGATGAGGTGGGGAGCGATCTGCGGATTGCTGTTGCCGCCATAGGCAAAGAAGATGACCGTCACACCGATCAGGCTCAAGGCGGTGATAAGAAAGCCAGAGACGGCGCCGCCGCGCAAAGCGACGTTCACAGCTTCCGTCAGGCTCCGCTGGGCCGCGGCGGCGCAGCGGACGTTTGACTTTACGGCGATGTACATGCCGATGAAACCGGAAAGGCCGGAGCAAAAAGCGCCGACCAAGAAAGCGATGCCGGTGCGCCAGCCGATGCCGAGCCGGGAGATGCTGACGGTTGCCGCCTCGGCGTCAGTGGTCAACACAGCCACCAGCACGCCGATGATAATGGCAACTCCGACGGCGTACATGGCGATGGTGCTGTACTGGCGCTTAAGGAAAGCCCAGGCGCCTTGAAAGATGATATCGCCGATCTCTTTCATCCGGGGAGTGCCGGTAGGATGCTTCATGACGTTCCGGACCAGGAAAAGGGCAAAGATAATAGTGAGTACCCCCGCCACGGGCACAATCCAGAATATTCCTGGCAACATAAATCCCCCTTCCTAATTTAAGACTGGCCCCGGTCATAAGAAAAGAGCAGGTTAAAGATAAATCCTGCTCTCGGCTAACACAATAGACCGGCCATGATTAAGAAGATTATATACGATAACGCGGACAATGTCTACGACGGATTTACCAGGTCCGGGACAGGTGTATTATTTTTTACCGAGCTTGATCCTGGGAATAGCGGCTTCTTTCATACTGTCCGCCATCGTCCAGAAATAGGCCTCCCCAACGTAGAGGTGAAAGACTTCCAGCAGCTTATTGGTGGGCTCGGTAATGCCGAAGTTCTTGACGAAAGGCCGCTCTTGAATACATTTAGCTCTCATTGCCATGTCGTCATCGATGAACCTTACCTTACCGTACACGCGGAGGACCTTGCTGAAATCTTTGGCGTTAAAATAGACCTCGACTTTGGGGTTTTTTCTCATCTGGTGACACATCGCCTTGACGTTCTGGGCCTGGAAGTAAAACCCCGTTTCGTCGGCGTACCACATGCCCAGGCAACGCACCCGCGGCTGGTCGCCTTCGCAGGTAGCGAGATAACAGGATTTATTCTCGTTAGCGAATTTTACACAATCTTTGAAGTCCATATTCATGCTCCTTTATATTAAACACCCTTAATGACTAATTATTTCGTTTCACGCTCGTAAATGTTAAGAAGACCTCACACCCTGAGGCGTGAGCCCATATTAAGAACTCCCTGATTCCAAACTAATATTAGCCTTTGGGGTTCCAGCGGACCTGGCTATAACGCTCCCGCAGCTTGGGTTTTTCGATCTTGCCGGTGGGATTGCGGGGCACCTCGCCGAAGAGAATGACCCTGGGCCAGGCGTACTTGGGCAGCTGCGGCTCGAAGTAAGCCCGCATCTCAGCCTCGGTCAGCTCGACACCTTCCTTGGGTTGGACGACGGCGCCGACCACTTCGCCGTAACGGTCGTCCGGGATGCCGATAATCGCGACGTCCTTGACCTTGGGCTGGCCAATGAGCACGGACTCGAGGTCGACCGGGTAGATATTCTCCCCGCCGCTGATGATCAGGTCCTTTTTTCGGTCGACGTAGGAGATAAAGCCCTCCTCGTCCTGCCGGACGAGGTCGCCGGTATGGAGCCAGCCGTTGCGGAGGGCCTCGGCGGTCTTTTGCGGGTTCTTATAATACTCCCTCATCACGTTGGCGCCGCGGAGAATCATCTCGCCGACGGTGCCGGCGGGCACGTCCTTATCGTTTTCGTCGACGACGCGGGCATCGAGGTTGATGCGGGGATAGCCGAAAGACCCGAGCTTATGGAAATTCTCCAGCCCAAGGTGCATGCAGGGCCCGGCCGACTCGGTAAGGCCGTAGTTCTCTTCGTATTGAATATCGGGGAAATACTTAATGAAGCGCCTTACGAGCACCGGTGGTATGGGCTGGGCGCCGGAATGGACGAGCCGTAAGGAGCTAAGGTCGTAGTCGGAGAGTTTCAGCTCGCCCCTGTCGAGGGCGGTAACGATGTCCTGGAGCCAGGGAACCAGCAGCATGGAGATAGTGACCTTCTCCTTGCTGATCGTTTCCAGGATAAGCCTGGGGGTGACCCTCTCGCCGCCGGTGGTCATGACCGCGCGCGCGCCGGCGATAAAGCTGCCGAACCAGTGCATCTTGCCGCCGGTATGGTAGAGGGGCTGGATAAGGAGGAAACAGTCCTTGCGGGTCTCGCGGTGGGAGTAGTTCTCGTTGACGGCCACGTGCTCAAGACTCCGGTGGCAGAGGAGAGTAGCCTTGGGATCGCCGGTGGTGCCGGAGGTAAAATAAAGTCCGGCCTCGTCCTCGCCGGTCAATTCAATATTCGGTGGGAGGGGGGAGGCTTTAGCGAGCACATCATCATAAGACTCCATGCCCTGCGGTGGTTTTTCGCCCACGAAGATGTATTGTTTAACCGTGGGGAGCTGGTTACGGATCTCAGCGACGCGATCGGTGAAGTCCTGGTCCAGGATGATGATCTTCGGCTCGGCGATGTCCGCGCAGTACTTGATCTGGCGGGCGATGAAACGGAAGTTAAGCGGGGCCGCCATGGCGCCGGACTTCAGGATGCCGAAATAGGCCTCGAGCCACTGGGCGGAGTTCATCATCAGGTGCATCACGACGTCGCCCTTTTTTATGCCGCGGGCGATGAGGGCGTTGGCGAAGCGGTTGGCCCGCTCATCGAACTCTTTCCAGGTGATCACCTTCCGGTGGTTCTTGCTCGGGGTTATCTCTACCAAGGCGATAGATTTAGGGGTCAACCGGGCGTTCCTGGCAAGCATCTCGGTTATGGTCATTTTATCGACTCCTTTGATGTTAAAACTGATGCGATGGGACTAAAAACAGCATTAAACAGAAGAATTGGTAACTCTCTATTTTAGTTTGAAACAGCAGGCATTGTCAACGCGGCCAGCTTGGAGTTTTTAGGGGACCTCACCCCCTTGCTCCCCCTCTCCTGTCCACAGGAGAGGGGGAGGATTAGTTGAGAAGGGCTGGAGCTGTGTTATAATTTTGATGAGGAAACAAGGAAATGATGGAGCAACTGGAAAAAATCGAGAAGCGCTACAGGGAACTGGAAGAGCGGATGTCACAGCCGGAAGTAGCGACCAACCAAGGCCTGTTACAGGAGCTGGCGCGGGAAAGATCGTCCCTCGAGGACGTCGTGAAGCTCTACCGCAAGTATAAAAAAACGTCTAAAGAGCTGGAAGGTGTCAGGTCCATGCACGACAGCGGATCGGATGAAGCCATGGCCACGCTGGTCAAACAGGAAACAGAATCGCTGGAGGCGAAGCTCGCCGATCTGACCGCGGAGCTTAAAAAAGCCCTGATTCCCAGAGACCCGAACGACGAGAAGGACATCATCATCGAGATACGGGCGGGGACGGGGGGCACCGAGGCCGCGATCTTCGCCGCCGACCTTTACCGCCTGTACAGCCGGTACGCGCAGAACAAAGGCTGGAAGACCGATATCCTCAGCATGAGCGAGAGCGGCATCGGGGGATTCAAAGAGATGATCTTCGAGGTCAGGGGCAAAGGCGCGTACAGCCGGCTAAAATATGAGAGGGGCGTGCACCGGGTACAGCGCGTGCCGGTTACCGAAGCCTCGGGGAGGATCCATACGTCCACGGCAACGGTAGCCGTCCTGCCCAAGGCGGAAGAGGTGGATATTGAGATCAAACCCGAGGACCTCAGGGTGGACATTTTTCACAGCGGCGGCGCCGGCGGCCAGAACGTCAATAAAGTAGCGTCGGCCGTCCGCATGACGCACCTGCCAACCGGGATGGTGGTCGTCTGCCAGGACGAACGCTCGCAGCTCCAGAACAAGATCAAAGCGCTCTCCGTAATGCGCACCCGGCTGCTGGACATCGAGCGGCGCAAACAGGAAGAGCAGATAACATCGGACCGGCGTTCGCAGGTGGGCAGCGGCGAGCGCTCCGAAAAGATCAGGACGTACAACTACCCGCAGGACCGCGTCACCGACCACCGCATCAACGCCAGTCAGCATAACCTGCCTCGGTTCATGGATGGGGCGCTGGACGAGATGATCGATATACTGGCGACCAGCGAGCAGACCCGACAGCTCGAGGGACAGGGGATGTGAACCTCCGGCAGGCTTTAACGAAGGCACGTGATACCCTAGTAAAGAGCAACGTCGACGACGCCTCGCTCGAAGGCGAAATCCTCCTCAGGTACCTGCTGGCGATAGACCGCGCCGGGCTGTTCTCGGACCTCGACCGGGAGCTAAGTCCGCGGCAGAAAAAAGAATTTGCCGGATTACTGGAGCGCCGCCTAAGCGGCGAGCCTGCCGCCTACATCACCGGCCACCGCGAGTTCTACGGGCTCGACTTTGAAGTCGATCAACATGTCCTTATCCCCCGGCCGGAGACCGAGCTGCTGGTGGAACTGGCTTTAAAAACGGCGAGAAGCCACAATATGACGAAAATCGCCGACATCGGGACGGGTTGCGGGGCTATAGCCATCAGCCTGGCGGTCCACTTACCGGGCGCGGTCCTTTACGCTACCGACATATCACCGGAAGCGCTGGAAGTCGCCCGCGATAATTTGAAAAAACACGGCGTCGCGGACAGGGTCATTCTTTTGCGCGGCGACCTGCTGGAGCCCCTGGAAAAACCTGTAGATATGATAGTGGCCAACCTGCCCTACGTTAAAGAAGCCGACCTGCCACCAAACGGCTATGAGCCAAGACAGGCTTTAGACGGGGGGGAAGACGGGCTGGACCAGATAAAAAGACTGGGTCGGCAGGCCGGGGGGAAGCTTAATACGGGCGGATACCTGTTACTAGAGACAGGACAGGGGCAGGCGGAAATGGTGGTAGACATATTATGTAAAGTATTCTCCGCCGCTGCTGTTGAAGTCCATAAAGACCTGGCCGGTATCGAGCGGGCGGTCAGCCTGCGTTTGACATAGCTCTGAAGATGATGCTAAATTAGATTTGAATTCCCTGACGCCTGAAATCTGATAATCTCAACAAGTTAACGATGAATATTATCGTGTGCGTGAAACAGGTCATCGACCCCGAAGCGCCGCCGAGCAGCTTTAAGGTCGACCCCGCCACCAATAAGGCCGAGATGAAAAGCGCCCCGCCGGTCATCGACCCCTACGGCGAGTACGCGGTCGAAGCGGCATTAAAAATCAAGGACGCCGGGGCCGGCAAAATCACGGTAATGAGCCTGGGCGGTAACCTGCTGCGCGAGGTGGTCAAGAAGCCGCTGGCAATGGGCGCCGACGAACTGATATTGCTCGAGGACCCGGCCTTTGCTGACGCGGATACTTACACAACAGCTGAGGCGCTGTCGGCAGCCATAAAAAAGGCCGGACAATTTGACCTGATCCTGTGCGGGCGCGAGGCCTCGGATACCAACGCCGGGCAGACCGGGGCGGGCATCGCCGAGCTGCTGGGCGTTCCCTGCGTGACGCTGGCCCGCAAGATAGAACCCACCGAAGGCAAGGTCAGGGTAGAGCGGGTAACTTCCACCGGCTACGAGGTCATCGAGACGCCGCTGCCGGCGGTAGTGACCGTTTCCAACGAGGTCGGGGAGCCGCGCTACCCTACTATCAAGGGCATCATGGCCGCCAAGAAGAAAGAGCCTGTGGTCTGGAAGCCGGCGGATATCGGTATACAAGCCGGCGGGCGGCGGGTAAAGCTGAACCGTTTGTACCAGCCGGTCCACGAAGAAAAATGCGAGTTCATCGCCGGGGAGAACCCGGAAGAGATGGGCGGCAACCTGGCGCTGAAACTCAGGGAAGTGAAAGTCCTTTAACAGGAAAGACCGATATGACCGTAGCTGTTTTCATAGAGCACCGGGGCGATAAGCTCCTGCCGATAGCCCTCGAAGGGCTGGGGGCCGGCCGAAAGCTGGCGGACGCCCTGGGACAGCCGCTCTCAGCCGTATTGGTCGGCAGCGATATCAGCGGCCTGGCACCGTCGGCTATCGCCTCCGGCTCCGATAAAGTGTACGTCCTCGACGATCCCCTGCTTAAAGACTACCAGCCAGACGCGTATGTGGCTGTTTTAGAAAAAGTCGCCAGGCAGATAAATCCACAGATATTTATCATCGGGCAGACCGACGCCGGGCGCGACCTCGCGCCCAGGCTGGCTTTCCGGCTCGGCACGGCCGTGACGACGGACTGCGTCGACCTTGCCATCGACCCCGCGTCAAAGCGGCTGCTGGCGACCCGGCCGGTCTACGGCGGCAACGCCCTGGCGGTCTTCAGCAGCGATACCGATCCGCAGATGGTTACCATCCGTACCAAGACTATGACTCCCCTCGCGCCGGACACCGCGAGGAAGGGGGAAGTCATCAACATCGCGGCAGGGCTGGACGCTGCCGCTATCAGGGCGAAAGTCATTAACAGGGTTGTAGAAGAGGTAGCGGGTATAAATATCGAGGACGCTGAAAGGGTGGTCGCCGGGGGGCGGGGCATCGGCAGCGCCGAGGGGTTCAAACAGCTCGAAGAGCTGGCGCGATTGCTCAAGGGCGCGGTCGGGGCCAGCCGACCGCCCTGCGACAGCAACTGGGTACCGGACACGGTGCAGGTGGGACTGACGGGCAAGATCATCGCGCCGGAACTATACATCGCCGTGGCGATATCGGGCTCCAGCCAGCACATGAGCGGCTGCTCCGGCGCCAGGACCATCGTGGCCATCAATAAAGATAAAGAAGCCAACATCTTCCGCCACGCGCGTTACGGGGCGGTCGGCGATTGGAAAAAGATACTGCCGGCCTTCACGGCCAAGGTCAGGGAGCTTATTAGCTATTAGCTGTTAGCTATTAGCTGTTAGCTTTTACTCGCTTTGTGAGAGTAGTAAGCATCCGCCTTACTTCTTCAGTCTGTTTGCTCAATGACAAATAGTCTTTATCCTCTAATAGTTTCAAATCATGAGCTAACAACAAATGATATTCCAGTTCGCTTGCCGAGCTTTGAGCTATCTGAAGAAAACGACCGAATTCAGCGTCGGTGTCTTTCCCGCAACCCTCCGCGATGTTAGCGGGGATGGACGAACATGCTCTCCGGATTTGAGAAGTAAGACCGTATAATTCGTCTCTAGGAAAACTTTTAGTTATTTCATAAATGGCAAGCGTAAGTAAATGGGCCTTCTGCCATACGTTGAGTTTCCTGAAATCTTTCATTAGGCTAAGCGCTAACCGCTAACTGCTAAATGCTAACCGCTACTTTTCTTTCTCCGCCTTTTCCGCCTGCCGCTGGGCGACTATCCGCTGGGTGATCTGCGCCGGCACCTCTTCATTATGATCGAAGGTCATGGTATAGGTCGCCCGGCCCTGGGTCATCGACTTAAGGTCGATGGAATAGCGCTGGATCTCGGATAACGGTACCTGCGCCTCGATAACATTCACATCGCCTTCCGGGTTCATACCCATGACCCGGGCGCGCTTGGTATTGAGGTCGCCGATGATCTCCCCGGTGAGATCGCTGGGCACGGATACCTTGAGGTTCATGATGGGCTCCAGGAGAATAGGCCGCCCCTCGGCGATGCCTTTCTTGAACGCCTGGGCGCCGGCGATCTTAAAGCATATTTCCGAGGAATCGACCGGGTGGAAGCTCCCGTCGTACAAAATCGTCTTAACGCCGACGACCGGAAAGCCGGCCAGTCCGCCTTCCTGGTAGGCTTCGACGACGCCTTTTTCCACGGCCGGGATATAGTTGCGGGGCACGGAGCCGCCAACGACCTTCTCGGCGAACTCATTTTCGCCGCGCGAAGGTAAAGGCTCGAACTCCAGCAGGACATGCCCGTACTGGCCATGCCCACCGGACTGTTTCTTGTGCTTGTACTCGGCCTTGCAGGCCATGGTAATCGTCTCCCGATAAGGTACCTTGGGTATGGACAGCTCCACGTGTACGCCGAACTTGCGCAACATCCGGTCGGCGGCGACGGCCAGGTGGGTATCGCCCATGCCCGAGATGATCGTCTCGCCGGTGCCGAGCTCGCGGTGGACTTTCAGGGTGGGGTCTTCCTCGACGAGTTTGGCCAGAGCTGTCCCCATCTTGTCCACGTCGGTCTTGGTCTTAGGATACACGGCCTCCCGGAATATCGGCAGCGGGAAGGTCATGGACTCCAGCTTGATCGGTTTGTCCGTGGCGCAGAGGGTATCACCGGTAGCGGTCACGTTCAGCTTGGCCACGGCGCCGATATCGCCGGCCCGGACCTGCGGTACCGGCTCCTGCGCCTTACCCCGCATCATGAAAAGCTGGCCGACGCGCTCGTGGGCATTCTGGACGGAGTTGAAGACCTGGGAGTTGCTGCTGATGACGCCGTTGTAAACACGGAAATAGGTCAGCTTGCCGACGTACGGGTCGGCGGTGGTCTTGAAGACCAGGGCGGCCAGCGGCAGCTCTTCTTTAGGCTCAATGGCAGCGCCCCCGCTGACGGCCACCTTGCGCTCTTTAGGCAGGGGCAGGTAATCAACGACGGCGTCGACCAGGCGGGTGATACCGATGTTCTGCAGCCCCGAGCCGGCCAGCACCGGCACTATTTTACCTTCGAGGACGGCCCGCCGCAGTGTTTTAGTCAATTCTTCAGGGCTGATGGCTTCCCCGCCCAGGTACTTCTCGAGGAGGGTATCGTCAACCTCGGCGATAGACTCCACCAGCTTCTCGCGGTAGGAATCGGCCTGGGCTTTCAGGTTCGCGGGAACTTCCGTTTCCTTGACCTGAGTACCCGCGCCGGTATAGGCCTTCATCGAGAGCAGGTCAACAACCCCCTGGAAGCTGGTGTGGGCACCGATGGCCAGCTGAAGGGCGACGCACCTGGCGCCGAGCCTGGCCTTGATTTCCCCCACCACTTTAGCAAAATCGGCGTTCTCGCGGTCCATTTTATTGATGAAGACAAACCGCGGCAGCTTTGAATCCTCGCAGTAGTTCCAGACCATTTCCGTGCCGACCTCCACGCTGGAGGTGGCACCGACGACGATAACGGCGGCCTCGCTGATGCGTATGCCCGCCCTGATGTCGCCGACGAAGTCGGTATACCCCGGGGCATCGATAACGTTTATTTTGTTCTCCCGCCACTCGCAGGGGAGGATGGAAAGGTTGATGCTGATCTTGCGTTTGATCTCGTCGGGGTCATAGTCGGAGGTGGTCGAACCGTCGTCCACCCGGCCTAAACGGTTGATGGCACCGGCGTTGAAGAGCATCGCCTCGGATATCGAAGTCTTGCCGGCACCCCCGTGCGACAGCAAGACAATATTGCGGATATTCTCCAGTCCGTATTTAGGCATGAAATCACCTGCTCTCTATAGACTCCGGGTAATCTATTATAGTCGCCGCAGGCCTGATGAGGCAAGCGCCCGAGAAAAGGGCTATTGGTTCCACTTGTCCTTGATGACAATATCGGACAGCTCCTTGCGCGGGGGCGCCTTGCCCGGCTGGGCAGGGACGCCGACCGGGAACATCGCGACGGCACGAACGCCGGTGGGCATAGACAGGATCTTCTCCACCACCGGGGCTTCAAAAGCGCCTATGATCACCGTCCCCAGCCCGAGGGCGTGGGCTGCCAGGACCATGTTCTGCACCGCCAGGGCGGCATCGAACATGAACCAGTCGCCCTTATCGGTAACGTACTCGCCAGGAGAACCGTGCTTGCCGCCGGCCTTACCCGTTTCCGCGCAGACGACGACTATCACCGGCGCCTGGTCAAAACCGGCTAAAGCGGGATTGGGAATTTCCCTATCGGGCAGCTTGATCGACATCATCGTTGCCGCCAGCTTTTTCTTTATATTCCTATCGCGCACCACCACAAAGCGCCAGCACTGGCTGTTGGCCCATGAAGGCGCCCAGCGGCCCGCCTCCAGGATAGCCTCGATCTTCTTATCGTCAACGGGGTCGGTGGTAAACCGCCGCACGCTGCGCCGATTCTTTATAGCTTCAAAAACATCCATGGGACTCCTCCAGACGGGATACTTATTCTTTCTGCCAGGCGGCCTTGCCGATCAGGGAAACGAAGCGGCAGCCGCCCAGGTTCTGGATGTTAACGCCCCCGCGGCGTTTGATCACCTTGCAGAGCTCCTGCGCATACCGCGGGCCGACCGGGATGATCATGCGGCCGCCGTCTGCCAGCTGGGCGAGGAGTTCATCCGGGATATCGGGGGCGCCGGCGGTGACCATGATGGCATCGTACGGGGCGTCCTGCGGCCAGCCCAGCGTTTCGCCAGCGAGGTGCGCTTCGATGTTTTTATAGCCCAGTGCATTTAAGAGTTTAACCGCCGACTCCGCCAACTCCGGAACGCGCTCAACCGTGACGACCGTTTTGGCCAGCCCGGCCAGGATAGCCGTCTGGTAGCCGCTGCCGGTGCCGATCTCCAGCACTTTTTCGTGGCCTTTAAGCTCCAGCGCTTCCGTCATCAGGGCGATGATATAAGGCTGGGAGATGGTCTGCTCTTTGCCGATGGGCAAGGGATTGTCATTATACGCCTGTTCGCGGATATCTGGCGGGACGAATTTTTCCCGCGGGATGCGGGACATCACGTCCAGCACCCGCCGGTCCTTAATATTAGCACTGAGCTGCGCGATCAACCTGGCTCTAGCCGCTTGATAGTCGACCATGTTAGTAATGAATGAGCTAAGTCAAAACGATAGACAGCACCACCAGGATCACGATGATGATCCCCGCCAGGAGCCCGATTCTCCGCAGCTCGCTGGCGATGAAAGGATACGGATTTCCGATGGCTTTAGCGGTTACGACAGACGCCCGGGGCGCGGGCGCGCTTACAACGGGGGCTGCCGACCGGGTGGACTCCTGTGCCGCGGCGCTGGCCGAAGATACGGCCGGCGCCGTCCCCTGCCGCATCATGGCCCGGCTTTTTTTACTATAGTGTTTGCCTTTACCGTGTCGGGATTTGCCAGGCATCGGTGGCCTCCTCAAGTCTAGTTTTTAGCCCTGGGATGGGATTTATCATAGCTCCGGCGGACATGTTCGGTGGTCAGGTGGGTATAGACCTGGGTGGTAGAGATATTGGCGTGTCCCAGCAACTCCTGCACCGACCTCAGGTCCGCGCCGCCGCTCAGCATATGCGTGGCGAAGCTGTGCCGCAAGGTATGGGGGCTGATATGGGAGTTCAGGCCGGCCGATTTCACGTATTCCTTTAGCTTCTGCCAGAAACCCTGCCGCGTCAGCCTCTCGCCGCGGGCGTTCAGGAATAAAGCGGTCTCTTTTTTGCCGTGGGCGAGCCTGGGGCGGTCTTCGTCGGTATACTTTTTCACCGCCAGGGCGATCTGCCCGTAGAGGGGGATGATGCGCTCCTTGCGCCCCTTGCCGAAACACCTCACGAAATAGTCGCCCTCGGTGTTAACGTCGCCCAGGTTTAAAGCCACGAGCTCGCTGATGCGCATGCCGCTGGCATACAAAAGCTCCAGCATCACCTTGTCGCGCCTGGCTTCCGCCGTGGCAAGCTTGGCCGGCTGCTCCATAAGCAGACGGACCTGGTTGATCGGTATCGGCTTAGGCAGCGCTTTGCCCACGCTGGGCGAGCTCATGTTTTCCGTGGGGTCGGTCTTGATCAGGCCCTCGGCCACCAGAAAACTAAAGAAGGAGCGCGAGGCCGCCACTTTGCGCGCTACAGTGGTGGCGACATAGCCCCTCTCTTTAAGCTCCAGCATATAACCGAGCATATTTTGCCGGGTAAAGCCCGACCAGGCGGAGAGTCCCTGCTTTTTAGCGAAGTCGGCCAGCGCGGTCAGGTCGTTATGATAGGCGGCGATGGTGTTCTCGGAATAGCCCTTCTCCACCGACAGGTAGTTTAAAAAATTCGTAATTGCTTCTTTCATCACGTCTCCTCGGTTCACCGGGTCTGTTCTACTTATCTTAATGCTACCATAGATATTTTAACATAATATTTTAATAGAAAAAAGTACTAGTCTTTTCTACAAGTTTTTACTAATCGATACTTTTACAGCTTCATATCCCTCAAACTGCCTATGACCAAAGAGCTATTGAATGCGGGACGAAAGGTAGATAAGATGAGTCCTGTGAAGCTAAAAATCAGTCTAGACAGGGGTATTCCATATTATGCCTGACACGACTAAAGAGCCTAAGATCAGCCTGCGTAAGAAATCGGCGGACCAGGACGT
>DAIQQC010000039.1:0-6261 GCA_036787005.1 Dehalococcoidales bacterium
CGCCGCCGCCAGGGCGATATAGGTCAGCTTGAAATCGATGTCCGGGGTGATGAACACCAGCATTATCTTTACCAGCACCAGCACGACCAGTATATTCAGCGACATCCTGGCCATGAAGGCGAGCCGGGCGTCTTTTATCGGCGCCGCGGCGTGCTCCAGCGGCCGGTCGTGAAAATGGCTCCGGTAGAACAATCTCAACAGCCCGTAAGCGATGCCCAGGTTCAGGAGTGTAGGGGCTAATAGATATTTTAAGAACGTCACGAAAGGATTGTCCACGCCGCCGTGGATGGCTATCAGCAGGTTTTGCGGGTTGCCGATGGGGCTCATCACGCTGCCGATGGTGACGGCGAAGGCCAGCGCCAGCAGTAATATTTTAGGCTGGGTGCCGGTCTTGCCCGCCAGGGCTAGAACGACCGGCGTGCCGATGATCGCCAGCGTGTCGTTTAAAAGCAGCGCCGAGAGCAGCCCGGCGCCGAAAAGCACCAGCAGCACCAGAGAATCCAGCGTGCGCGCCCGGCTGAACAGCCGATAGGCCAGGTGACCAAGGTATCCGCTGTCCTCCATCGCCTGCCCGATGGTAAAGACGCAGAACAGGAAGATCAGGACGTCGGCGTTAATGGCCTTCAGGGCGTTTGACGGCGAGATTTCGCCCGCCGCCAGGACCACCACCGCCCCGGCGAGCATTATCTGCCAGATCTGCAGCCTGATGTTTCCGATTTTCCGGACTGCAATGAGCAGGAAAACGCAGGCGAGGGTGATGATTGAAATCATAAAAGACGCGACAGCATCAGATATATTGCCGGGATTTAGTAGCCATCGTTCAGCTTATTACATTGATGATACCGAGAAGATCAAGTCCGTTAATCACCATGCTCACGGCGATGGCCGCCAGCAGGAGGCTGAAGACGCGGGAGACCGCCCGGATGCCCCCCGCCCCCAACAGGGCATCGATTCTCTGGCTCAGGAGGAAGATGGCCCAGGTAATTACCATGTTCACCACGAAGGAAATCAGGACGATGTAAATCTCGTACTGAAGCGCCAGGAGTATCAGGGTGGTGATGGTGGCGGGGCCGACCGTCAGCGGCGTGCCGATGGGCACCACCGCCAGCATTTCATGGCTGACCATTTCGACCATGTGGCCAGAAGTCATGTATCTAATGGAAAGCACCAGCAGGATGATACCCCCGGCGATAGCGAAGGACCCCACGTCGATATTCATAACGTCCAGGATAAACTGCCCGAAGAAAAGAAAGATCAGTCCGACAACCGTCGCGGTGATGATGGCGATGTACACCATCCGCCGGCGCTCCGGTTTTGTCCTTTCCTCGCCCATCTGGATGACAAAAGGAAGGTTGCCGAAGGCATCGATGACGATGAACAGCGGCACGAAGGTCAGGACGAAATCTTGCCAGGACATGCTGCGGCCTCCCGGGCAGTCATCAGGACTACAATAATATATTATAGCTTTTTCAGCAGGATAAGTTTATCGTCGCCGGGCGAGTAAAAGTCGGGGATGCGGGCGACCGTCTCGTAGCCGCGCTTGAGGTAAAACCCGCGGGTGTTGTCGTAAAGGGGCGTCGACGACGTTTCGATTACAGCCAGTCGGCCGCCGGCCCGCTTTATCGCCGCCTCCGCCCTTTCGGAGAGGACCCTGCCGATGCCGCGGCCGCGCTTCTGCCGGTCGACGGCGATCCAGTAGATGTCCCAGGTGCCGACGGTGCAGGGGGTCTCGCCGTAGCAGATATACCCGGCGATTCCCCCGCCGTCCTCGGCGACCAAAGTAAAATACCCGGTCCCCTGCGGGTCGGTGAGATAAGCGTCAATGACCTCCTCCGCCACCGCCACCTCGAACGGCTTAAATTCGGGCGTATTCCGGAGTATTCGCATCAGCGCCGGTTTGTCTCCGGCGACCATGGGTCGGATGCCGACGGTCATATTTTCTTTTCTCCAGGGCCAGCTTCACTATTTTTTCTACGAACTTGGGATAATTCATGCCGGCCGCCATGGCCTGCCTCGCTGCGCCCGTCCCCGGCGAGATATCCGGGTTCGGGTTGACCTCCATGACATTCAGCTTGCCGGTCTCGTCCATGCGCATGTCCACCCGGGCGTAACCGGCGCAACCCATTAGCATGTAGGCCGCCAGGGCCGTCCCGGTGATGTAGTGCCGCTCCGCCGTGCTGATCTCCGCCGGGCAGACGACTTTAGTCCCCTTGAAATAGACGCTGTCTTCCTCCCACTTGGCTTCAAAATTCAGGATGCGGGGCAAATCCGGTGACAGTGAATAAACGATCTCAGACACCGGCAATACGGCAAATTTGGAGTTACCCATAACCGTGGCGTTAAACTCGCGCCCGCCGATGAACCGTTCTACCAGGGCGCTGCCGTAAAACTCGGTAACGACTTTAACCTGCCTGGCGAGAGACTCAAAATCCCGCACGACACTATCCGCGGTGATACCGTTACTGGCGTCATCCGAGCGGGGCTTAACGATACAAGGATAATCCAGGCGGAACGTGGAGAGGGTCTCCGGGTTGAGCAACTGAAAGTCCGCCGTGGGTATGCCGGCGGCCTGGAGCAAAACCTTGACCTTGGCTTTATCCAGGGCCAGCCTGAGCACCGCCGCCTCGCAGCCGGTGAAAGGAATATCCAGCTCGACCAGGGTCTCCGGTACCAGGGGCTCGGTTTCCGGTTCATCGCAAAAGCCTTCGAACAGGTTAAAAACCAGGTCGACGTCCAGCGACTCCAATTTCTGCCGGGCATCCTCAAAGGGCGGCAGGAGTGGTACGAGTACGACCTCGTGCCTGAGTTCAACGATAGCCGCGCGGACGGCTTCCACGGCTTCCATGACCCCGAGGACAGATTTCTCCTCATGGGTGACGTCATACCGGGAAGGAACGGGCTCGTTATAGACGACGGCTAGGCGCGCACACATTGCGGGTACCTCTCTAAGGCGGCGTCAAGTACGCTGCCGATCAGCGCCTCGTATTTCCACCCCAGCATCAGCGCCATGATAACGAGGTCGGAGTAACTGCCGAGCCCGGGGAGTGGATTGATTTCAATAAAATATGGCGTACCGTCGCGGTCGACCCGGAAGTCGACACGGGAAAAATCACGGCAGCCGAGTGTTTTAAAGGCTTTGAGGGCGAAATGCTCCAGCGTGTCGAGGGTACGCCGCGGCAGCCGGGCGGGACACTCGTAGTCCACCTGGTTCACATAGTCGCGTTTCACTTCCACCGAATAGACGAAATGCTCCACCGGTTTCCGGGGCACGACCCGCATCATGCCCACGATTTTAGGCGGCGAGTTGCCGGTTATACCCACGGTGACCTCGTCGCCGCTGATGAACTCCTCCGCCATGACCGGCTGGCGGTAGCCCTTGAAGATGCGGCGGGCTTCCTCTTCCGCCTGGGGGCTGTTATGCGCCAGCGATGTCAGGCGAATGCCCTTGCTCGAGCCCTCGGCCGCCGGCTTGATGATAATGGGAAATTTGAGCTTGCCCCAGGGCGCGCGGCGTATCTCTTCCTCGCTGCCGGCCACCAGCCAGCCCGGGGTGGCGATACCCTCTAAAGCCGCCAGTTTCTTGGTCAGCGGCTTGTCCAGGCAGACCGCCAGCGTCAGGGGGTCGGAGCCGGTGTAGGGGATGTCCAGCATCTCCAGCACCGCCGGCACCTGGGCTTCGCGGCTGCGGTAGTTGCCGCGGCCTTCGGCGAAGTTAAAGACAAGATCGACTTTTTCGCGCCGGATATTTTCCAGGAAATGAGTCCCGCCCCCCAGCCTGATGACCTGGTGGCCCCTGGACTCCAGAGCGGCCGATATCATTGCTACCGTCTCGGGAGAGTCGTATTCTTCCAGCGCGTCCTCTACGCCGGCGTGTCCTGCTATCGTTGACTTAAGGTCATACGATAACCCGATCCGCATCTATCTCTCCTTCAACCTTCACCGGCAGGTCGGCGTCCGCCAGCAGGCTCGCTACGGCGCCGCTGACCGGCGTCTCGACGCTGCGGGGGCGCGACGATGAATTCGGATTGCGGTAACGGAACACCTTGCCCTCGTAGTTCTTCAGCAGCAGCTCGTCTTTGGTCATCGATAGCACATAGTTCGGCTGGAGCGGCACTTTACCGCCGCCGTTGACCAGGTCGACGACGAAGCTGGGTACGGCCAGGCCGCTGGTATGCCCGCGCATGCCTTCGATGATCTTGATGCCTGTACTCACCGGCGTGCGCAGGTGCTCGGTCCCCTGCACCTCGTCGCACTGGAAGAGGTAGTAAGGGCGCACTTTTATCTTCAGCAGGCCCTGGCAGAGCTTGAGCTGGGTCTCGACGCTGTCGTTGATGCCTCTCAGCAGCACCGTCTGGTTGTTGACCGGTACTCCGGCCCGGAGGAGGCGGTCGCAGGCAGCCGCGGATTCCGGCGTGATCTCATGCGGGTGGTTGAAGTGGGTATTGAGCCATATCGGGCCGTGCCGCGATAGCATGTCGCAGAGCCCGGTATCGATACGCTGCGGCAGCACCACCGGGAACCGGCTGCCGATACGGATTATCTCGATGTGTTTGATTTCCCGTATTTTAGAGATGATGACTTCCAGGTGCGCCGTCGAAAGCGTCAGCGGGTCGCCGCCGGAAATGATGACATCTCTAATTTTTGTGTTCCGGCGCAGGTAGTCCAGCATGGCCTCGATCTCGCTCCATGGTCGCACCCAGCCGCCGTGCCGCCATTCCCTCTTGCGCGTGCAGTGACGGCAGAGCATGGGGCAGATGTCGGTAAGCACCATCAGTGCCCGGTCGGGATAGCGGTGCACCAGCCCGGGGACGACCGAGTCCTCTTTCTCCGCCAGCGGGTCTTCCATGCCGACGTTGCTCATGGAGATTTCCAGGATGGAGGGCACGGACTGTTTCCTCACCGGGTCGTCGGGATCGGCGGGGTCGATGAGCGATAGATAGTAAGGGGTGATGGCCAGCGGGTAACGCCGGCAGACGGTCTCGATCTGCTCTTTTTCTTCGAAGGACAAAGGCACCAGCCTGCTTATCTGGTCGACGCTGGTGATGCGGTTGCGGAAGTGCCACTTCCAGTCATTCCAGGAGCTTTCCGGCACGTTCCCGAACAGTCTATATCTACCGGTAATGCCTTTACCGGGGGGCTCGTCATCGATATTTTTTACGGTTAACGGTCTACTGGGGGGTTCCTCGGCTTCATTCCGCGACAGGGTTTCCAATGTCATTTGGGTCGCAACAGGGGTGGTACGGGTCTTACTGGCCACCGATGACGTTTTCACTCTTCTTTTTTTTAACACTCCTTCTTTCAGTTTAAGTATTTCTAACGCTTTTTTCGCTAATTACTTGTGATGACTTGACATTCCTGTTATAATATATAGGAATTTTAATTCCTGAATTAATTATACAACTCTCCTGATAAATGTCAATAGTTTTTCAGGTTTTAAAGAAAAAGTTAAAAAAATTTTGCGGCGGCAACAGCGATAAGGAGGTAAGAGTATGCCGGGATGGAAGTTCCTGACCAACCATGCCATGGTGCTCTGCCTCATCGCCCAGCATTCGCGCATCACCGCCCGTGAGATCGCCTCCACGATAGGCATCACGGAAAAAGCGACCCGCAACATCATCAACGACCTCGAAGCGGACGGCTACGTCACCAAGAAAAGGGAGGGCCGCCGCATCAAGTACAGCTTTGACCCCTATATGCCGCTCCGCAGCGAGTCCCTGCAGGACAAGGCCATCGGCGACCTGCTGAAAACACTCGGCTGGAAAAAACAAAGGATACAGAAAAGACGCGCCCGGAAAGCCGTCGCCGTCTAGCTGCCTTTTCTTTTGTGAACCCCCGGTACCCTTGTTCCCCCGCCGCATATTTTTCCGGCCGTAGCCTGGTATAAATCTGGGCGGCGTCCGCCCGCCGTCCCGGTCCGCCGGAAAATTCCCGCCGCCTATCGTGAAAGTACTTGACAACTATATCTATAGTATTATAAAGTTTGATAAATCTGCGCCATGGTCCAACCGTGGCCGGATGGCGTTGCGTCAACACGGAGTAATTCAATAAAAAAATATCAAGAAGTCGGGAGGTGACATATAAGGAAAGACATGAACACTAATAGGGACAAATATGCTCTTCGAAAAACAGGAGGTTTATACATAAATGTTAAAAAAGACCGCTAAATTTGCTGTACTTCTGATCCTCGCGCTGGTGTTCGTCATCGCGATGATGCCCGGCTGCGGCGGAGAAACCACCACCCCGACCCCGTCCCCGACGCCG
>DAIQQC010000039.1:6361-16418 GCA_036787005.1 Dehalococcoidales bacterium
ATGCCCGGCTGCGGCGGAGAAACCACCACCCCGACCCCGTCCCCGACGCCGACCCAGTCGCCAACCCCGACCGCTTCCCCGACACCTACCCCTCCGGCGCAGGATGTGATCGTCCTGGGAGCTTCGCGTGACATCACCGGCCCGCAGGCCGGTTTCCAGGCGTTCGGCTTCGCCGCCGTCTATAAGATGTGGATGGAGGAAGTCAACGACGCCGGCGGCTTTAATGTGGCCGGTAAGATGCTGACGATCGAAATCCTCGAATACGATGACGCCAGCGACCCGGCGGCCCTGACCAGGAATATCGAGAAGCTGGTCACCCAGGACAACGTCGATTTCCTCCTCGGACCGACCGGCACCGCCATGCTTTTTGCCGCGGCGCCTATCGCTAATAACTACAAGAAATTACTGATCTGCGGCGAAGGCGGCGCCACCACCCTCGAGCCCGTACTGCCTGAATTGCCCTATGTCTTCTCCGTCTTGAACTACGCCAACCATTTCCAGATACCCGTGTTCACCGACATTATGGTAGAGGCGGGGGCCAAGACGGCCTATATCTGCTACATGGAAGACCTGCATGGCGCCGAATATAACGCTGCCGCCCAGGGTGAATTCGCCCTGGCCGGTATCACCGTGGTGGGGTCCCAGGGCATCCCGATATCCATCACGGATATGAACCCCATCGTCCAGGAGGCCAAGGACCTGAACCCCGATATCTTCTGCATGTTCGCCTACCCTGGCCAGAATATCCTCTTCATGAATACCGCCATCGCGCTGGACTTCAGCCCGAAGGCCGTCCTGATCGGCCCGGGCTGCAACTTCGGGTTCTTCCCCCTGACTTTCCCCGAGGCTATCGAAGGTGTGTTCGGCGAGGGCGCCTGGAACGCCAATAGCTCAGCCGAAGCTGCCGCCTTTGCGGCAAAATTGGAACCATTGGTAGGCGGCCCGGCAAATATGGACTGGTGGGGCGCTATCGTATACTATGGCACTCTCCAGTACTTCCAGCAGGCAGTCGAGTTTGCTGACACCCTTGATACCGAAGTAATCCTGGAAGTTTACCGGACTAAGCATTTCCAGACAATACTGGGAGACACTTTCTGGGACATCCAGGGCGAAGCTGGCGGCGGCCTCCTGCCCGAGGTATGCTACGCCGGTCAAATCGGCCAATGGCAGAACGGCATCTTTGAGGTCGTCGACCCCGGCGTCAAGCGCACCGCCGACCCGGTTTATCCCAAGCCAGATTGGCCCTAATCAAGGATAAAGGAAACAACAAACAACAATAGAAACACTTAGCAGGCTGTCTGGAGGTCACCGGCGGGGGCCACCCCGCCGGTTATCCTCTAAATAGATATCCTATGTGCTTCCAGACAGCCTATTGGTATATAATATCGAAACTGGTTTTTTTTGAGCAGCATAATGGACCTTTTGATAAAGATAGTCATCGGCGGGCTGATCCTCGGCGGTATATATTCCCTGGTATCGATGGGCCTTTCCCTGCAATACGGCGTCGCCCGTGTCCTGAACATCGCCCATGGCGAATTCCTGATGATCGGGGCTTTTATTACTTTCTGGCTCCAGGAAAACGGCGTCGACCCGCTGCTTTCGATCCTGATCGTCGGTCCGGCTCTGTTCGTCGTCGGATTTATTCTCTACCGGACCGTTTTTACCAGTATCAGGTTAAGGTCGCCTAACCCCGGCGTCTTTGAGAGCAACTCCCTGCTGGCGGCTTTCGGGTTTTTCTTGATTGTCCAGAACATCGCCGTCATCATCTGGGGTACTATACCACATAGTTATTCGTACCTTGGCGGCACGGTCAGTATCGGCGGCGTGGCTTTCCAGGAGAACCGGCTGGTCGCCGCAGCTTTTGCCCTGGCTGTCGGTATCATCTTTTATATCTTTATCGCCCGCAGCCGCACCGGCAAGGCTATCAGGGCGGCTGCCCAGGACGCCTCCACCGCCTCCCTCATGGGGGTTAACATTAACACCACCCTGGCGCTTTGCTTCGGTTTTGGTGCCGCCATGGCTGGTATCGCCGGTTCGCTTATCAGCATCTGCTTTCCCATCCAGACGAACGTCATGGGCCTGGGATATACCGTCATCGCCATCGTCGTCGTCACCCTGGGCGGGCTGGGCAGTATATCGGGCAGCTTTATCGGAGGTTTAATCTTGGGTATTGTCGGTTCGGCGGTGTCCTACACCAAGTGGTTAGGCAGCGATTTAGCCGTGGCTTCTTACTATGTAATCTTTATCCTCTTATTGCTGCTGCGGCCGAAAGGCCTGCTGGGGAAATAAGATATGGACTTCAGCAAGAGAGACTGGAAAAAGGCGTTTATCACGGCCGGGATACCCGTGATAATCCTGGTTGTGCTCGCCTTCTTTCCCATGTACGGCTGGCAGTATGGCATTACCCTTTTCAACCATTTCCTGCTGTTCGTGGTCCTGTCCGTCGCCTGGACGATTTTCTCCGGCACCACCGGATATATCTCGCTGGCGACCGCCGCCTTTTTCGGGATCGGTATTTACGCGGCGGCGCTGGTATATCCCTCCGTAGGAGACAGATACCCGCTGTTTGTCGTCGTCCTCATCGGGGCCGCCGCCAGCTTTGTCCTCGCTTTCATCGTCGGCGCGATTACGCTAAGACTCAAGGGCATCTATTTCGCCATGTTTACCTTCGGTCTGGTGCTGATTGTCAGAGAATTACTCTACTGGTACGAGATCACAGTCGAAGGGCGTCGCGGCAGAATCGTCAAATTCGAGGGCAACGATACTATCTATTATTATCTGCTGGCAATTGCCGCTGTAACCATACTGGTCGCTTACCTTATTAAAAGATCGAAGTTCGGACTGGCATTACAGAGCATCGGTGAGAATGAAGAAGCCGCGGCGCACATGGGCGTCAACGTCACCATGGTCAAGGTATTCACCTACGCCGTAAGCGCGTTTTTTATGGGCGCCGTCGGAGTCATCATGGCGACGAAATGGTCCTATGTGGACCCGGGCGTGGCCTTCGCCCCGATGATGTCTTTCAGCCCGGTGCTGATGGCTATTTTCGGCGGCTTCGGCAGCATTTACGGCCCGGTTATCGGCGCGGTCATCTTTTCATATATTGAAGAAATACTGAAGACGGGCAACTGGAGCAGGTACTACATGCTAATCTTCGGCACCATTCTGGTGGTCACCATTTTGTTCCTGCCGTCCGGCCTGGTAGGACTGATACAGAACGTCTGGAGACGGGTTATGGGGAGGCGACGTGCATCTGCTTGAGGGTAACAAGTTAACCATCAACTTCGGCGGCCTGACGGCTGTGTCGGAGGTTGATTTCTACGTCGACAAGGGCGATATACTGGGACTCATCGGCCCCAACGGCGCCGGAAAAACGACGCTCTTTAACCTGATCTCCGCGACACTCACCCCCAAATCCGGCACTATTACCTTTAAAAGCCGGAACATCACCGGCGTTAAGCCTTACCAGGTCTGCCGTCTCGGCATCGCCCGCACGTTCCAGACGGTCAAGATATTCGCCAACATGACGGTGTTGGACAACGTGCGGCTCGCCGCGCTGTTCGGCGACTCCAAAAAGCCTTCTGAAGCCGAAGCCACTAAGGCGGCCATGGATCTCCTGGAGTTCGTCGGCCTGGTCGGCGCGGCCGGTATCCCGGCGCGGGGCCTGACGCTGGGCAACCAGAAAAGGATCGAGGTCGCTAGGGCGCTGGCCTCCCGGCCCGAGCTCCTCCTCCTCGACGAGCTGATGGCCGGGCTTAACCAGACGGAGATCGCCGAGGCTATGGATCTGGTGAGAAAGATCCGGGACAGGGGCGTCACCATCATTATGATCGAACACGTCATGAAGGCCATCATGAATGTCTGCGACCGTATTATCGTGCTCAACTATGGCAAGAAGATCGCCGAGGGTACGCCGCAGGAAATCGCCAACAGCAAGATCGTCGTTGAAGTCTATCTGGGAGAGTAAAGCCGTGCTGGAAATCGATAAGATCAACGTTTTTTACGGGCAGATCCAGGTGCTGTGGGATGTCTCTTTAAAAATAGAGGAGAAAGAGATCGTCGCCCTCATCGGGGCCAACGGCGCCGGTAAAACGACCCTCCTCAACACGATATCGGGCGAACTGCGCCCGGTTTCGGGCACCATCACTTACCTCGGCAAGAGGATCGATAACCTGCCCCCTTATCAGATCGTCGAGATGGGCATTTCCCATATCCCCGAAGGCAGAAAACTCTTCACCGATATGTCCGTGCGGGAGAACCTGGAGATGGGCGCCTACGGCAAGCAGGCCTGGCAGGCCAGGCACAAGACCATGGAGGATGTCTTTCAGCTTTTCCCCAGGCTGAAGGAGAGGGCCGGCCAGCTGGCGCGGACCCTCAGCGGCGGCGAGCAGCAGATGGTCGCCATGGGACGCGGTCTGATGTCCCGCCCCAGGCTTTGCATCATTGACGAGCCTTCCAACGGCCTTGCGCCCTTACTGGTCCGGGAAGTCTTCCAGATCATTAAATCGCTGCGCGAGCGCGGCATCACGATACTGCTCATCGAGCAGAATGTCCGCCAGACCCTGGAAACCGCCGATAGGGCTTACGTGCTGGAAAACGGGCGCGTCGTCATGGAAGGCGACTGCGCTACCTGCCTTGCCAGCGAGCACATCAAGAAGGCCTACCTGGGGCTGTAGTCCTCCTGGCTTAGCCGTTCCTTTATACTCACCCACCCTGTCCCCTCTCCCCATCATTCTTTTCGTCATTGCGAGCCATCCCCATGTAATCGGGAGACGCGGCAATCTCCTTGCCTCATCTTTCATTAATTTCCCGGATTTGCGGAAACCTCACCCCGGTTTTTTATTTCACTGTAATCGTTCATTTGTTATATAATAATACCTGCCAATTCTTTAAAGAAACGATAGGAGGGAATCATGGACCTAGGTTTGAAAGGCAAAGTAGCCCTGGTAACCGGCGCGGGCAGCCAGATCGGCTTCGGACACGAGATCGCGCTCCTGCTGGCAGCGGAAGGCTGCGATGCCGTCGCCGTCACGGATATCAATATCGATGACTGCAATAAGACCGCCGAGGCAATTAAAAAGCTCGGCAAGAAATCCATCGCCGTTAAGGCCGATGTCACCAGCCAGGCGGATGTGGCCGCGCTGGTAAAAAAGATCATCGATACCTACAAGAAAATAGACATCCTCTGTAACGTCGCCGGCGGCATCGCCAGCCGCGTGCCCTTTGATAAAGCCAAACCCGAGGACTGGGACAGGGATATCCGCCTCAACCTCTACAGCCTCATGCTCACCTGCCAGGCCGTCCTTCCCTCGATGCGCGAAAACAAGGCTGGCGTCATCGTTAACATAGGCTCGGGCAGCACACGCATGTACGGCCACGGCGCCGGCAATACCTATGCCATCGCCAAGGCCGGCGTGGACAACTTTACCAAGCAGGTCGCCTTTAACGAGGCCAAGAACGGCATCCGCTGCAACTGCGTCGCCCCCGGCCCCGCCCCCACCAATTTCATCCCGGGTCCGGACAAGCAGGGCATGGTCAACATGCTGGCCAAGACCATCCCGATGGGACGCGGCGCCACTCAGGCCGACATCGCCAACGCCACGGCCTTCTTTGCGTCCGACCTCTCGGGCTATATCACCGGCGCCGTCCTGCATGTCTCCGGCGGCTCGGTGCTGGACTAAATATTAGGAGGCTGATATGGACCTTGGTTTCAAGGGCAAGGTGGCACTGGTGACGGGCGCCGGCAGCCAGATAGGCTTCGGGCACGAGATCGCGCTCCTCCTGGCTAAAGAGGGCTGCGACGCTGTAGCGGTAACCGATATCAATGCCGACGACGTTCAAAAAACAGCCGCGGCGGTGAAGGCGCTCGGCGCAAGATCCGCCGCTATCCCGGCGGACATCTCTAAGAAAAACGAAGTCGACGCCATGGTGGCGAAAGCCCTGGCTCAGTTTAAAAAAATAGATATCCTCTGCAATGTGGCCGGGGCCATCCTGCACAAGGACAACGTCCCGCTGGACGAGCAGCAATGGGAGACCTGGGAAAAACAGCTCCAGCTCAACCTCTTCGGCACGATGTTCGTGACCCGCGCCGTCCTCCCCGCCATGAAAAAACAGAAATACGGCGTTATCGTTAATATCGGCTCGGGCAGTACCCGCCAGTATGCCTTCGGCGTGGGTATGTACGCCATCTCCAAGTACGCCATCGACCTTTTTACCCGGCAGCTTGCCTACCAGGAAGGCAAGAATGGGATCCGTTGCAACTGTATCGCCCCCGGGCCGGCGCGGACGAACTTCGGGGCCGTCCTGAGGGAAGGCACTGCGCCCCCGCCCCCGGAGCAGTACGCTAAGATGCGCGAGGCCATGCTGGCGTCCTTCCCTCTCGGCAGGATGGGCGAGCCGGCGGATATCGCCAATATCACCGTTATCATGGCGTCGGACGTCACCGGCTATATTACCGGGCAGGTCATCCACGTCTCCGGCGGCAACGTTATGTAAATGGCGACCCGTACTTTTTCGTAGGAAAATTGCCTAGCCCCTCCGTCTTGACAAATTTTAAGGACTGTGCTTAAAATTGGACAGAAGCTCAAGGCACGACCTGAATCTGCTTCGGGAGGTGTACGATGAAGCTTCATGAGTTATTCGGAGTATGGCAGGTGGATGTCTAATGCCCTACCTTTGGTGGGGCTATTAGAAGGCGGACCCGGCTCGAATGGAAAATCCGGCAGTCTGTCCCGACCCGATCGGGATGCCCGGAATGGTGGTGATCACCGCAAGTGAGCTGGGGACGCATCCTTATCAGTCTGGTGAAGGGAGGCCGCTGTGAAGCGGCCTCCCCCTTTTGTTACTTGACAGCCCGCCCCCCCCAAACCTAGAATATCGTCGTGAATCATCGTATCCGCATCGTGCCCGCCATCCTTGCCGATGATTCCCTGGCTCTGGAAAAACTGGTCAGGCAGGCGGAAAGCTTCGCCGGCTTCGCCCAGTTCGACGTTATGGACGGGGAGTTCGTGCCCTCACGGAGCGTCTCCTGCGCGCAGATCGCCGCCCTCAAACCTGAAATAAAATGGGAAGCGCACCTCATGGTAAAACGTCCCGGCGACTGCCTGGCCGACTTCAAGAAAGCCGGCGCTCAAAAAATCGTTTTCCACTTCGAGGCGGACCCTCGCCCTGAGAAAATTATCCGCCGGATCAAGTCCCTCGGCATGAAAGCCGGCCTGGCCGTCAACCCGGAAACCCCCGTTGATGCCTTCGCCCCGCTGGTCAAAGACGTCGATAGCGTCCTTTTCCTGTCGGTCAACCCGGGTTTTTACGGGGCCAAATTCATCCCCGGGGTGCTGGATAAGATCGTCGCATTCCGTAAACTATATCCGAAAACGGAAACGGGCATCGATGGCGGCGTCAAGGAAAGCAACATTGTTGAGATCGCCCGGACGGGCGTGGACGTGATCTATATCGGGAGCGGCGTCTTCCTGCAGCCTGATCCGGCCGCGGCTTACCGCCGGCTCAAACAGCTGGCCGGGGCCGGCTAATCGTTTACTCCTTGGTTTCTTCGGAGCCCCATTTCAGCATTAGTTCCTTGAGCCTTTGGCCTAGCTGTGGACTGGTCCTCAAACGCTGGATAAAAACGGGGCACCCTTCCAGCAGTGAGTTCTGCGCCGCGGTCGCCATGCTCGAAAGCAGGTTTTGCATGCCGGCGTCCACCTGCTGGGGCGTATTTGCCCCCGGGATCCCCTGCTCCATCTGGCGGCGGATGTCCTCGGCGGTGAACTTCATCGGTATGACACAAGCCTTGTACCAGGGACATTCCTTGCAGTGTACTATCCCGTAGGCTTCGTTTATAATGTCGTCCATCATTTTCCCCTGACGTGTTCTTACTGTTTTTATTATATCACTTTCCCGGTCAGATAAGTTCTGGACAAAATATTGAATACGGCCTATAATCCAGATACAATGAGGTAAAGGCCGCCGGTCCCGGGGAAAAAATCTAAGGTAGGAGGAAATCATGCCGCTCTATATTATGATGACCAACCTCACCGACGAAGGCAGGAAAACGGTAAAAGCCAACCCCCAGCGTATCAAAGAGGTCAACAAAGAGGTCGAGGCGATGGGCGTGAAAATACTGGCCCAGTACGTCGTGCTTGGGCAATACGATTTCATCAACATCCTGGAAGCGCCTGACAACGAGACCATCGCCAGGGTGGCGACGGAGCTGGGCTCGCGCGGCACCCTGCAGACCAATACCATGGCTGCCCTGACCCTGGACGAATTTATTCATTCGCTGACCAGATAATCAATCGATATTCTTCCCGGTATGCTTTTGGAGGGACACCGATTAAGCCCCTGAGTTACACGCAGATCTCTCTTTACCGGTCCTGCCCCTTGTGCTACAAGCTGCAGTATATCGACGGACTGAAAGGGAAAGAGAAGTCATACTTCAGCTTCGGCACCACCATGCATGACGCCGTCGAGTTCTTTTTTCGCGTCAATACCCCGCCTCCCCCCTCCCTCGCCGAGCTGCTTAACTATTACGGCCAGAACTGGCTTTCCCAGGGCTACCAGTCGCCGGAGGAAGAAGCCCGGTATAAAAAATACGGCCGGGACATCCTGACGCGGTTCTGGGAGATCCATAACGCCGGTTTCCGCCCGCCGGTAGCCCTGGAGCGCCCCTTTATGCTCGATGTCGATGGCATCAAGCTCCGGGGGTTCATCGACCGCGTCGATAAGCTCGACAGCGGCGGCCTGTCCGTCATCGATTACAAGACCAATAAAGACCTCTTTACCGCCGACTACCTGGCGGAAGATTTGCAGCTCACGATATACCAGATGGCTGCCGAGCAGACCTGGCGGCTGCCCGTGGAACAGCTGACCCTCTATCACCTGCGGTCGAACACCGCTTGCCAGTGCCCGCCGCGCGGCCGCGAGCAGATAGAGGCAACCCGCCGGCTTATCCTCGATGTCGCCGGGGGCATTACCCGCGGCGACTTCCCGGCGGCGGAGGGCCAGTTCTGTCCCTGTGATTTCCCCGAGCATTGCCCCTATTACCGCCATCAATACCTGGCGGCCGCCCCGGCAGAACCCCGGCAGGAAACCCTGCCCGGCATCGCCGCCGTTGACGCCGCCGAACGTTACGCCGCCCTTCAGGCGCAGATTAAAGAGCTGCAGGCCCAGCTCGAAGAAGCCCGCCAGGCGATCATCGATTACTGCCGGCAGGAAGGCCTGAACCGCGTCTTCGGCAATACCTGCGAAATTACTTATAAGGTCACCGAGCGGACCGGCTTCAGCGAGGAGGATGTTAAGGCCGTCCTGGAGCCGGAGGGCCTGTGGACTAAGGTGCTGGGGTTCGACCCCGCCCTCTTGAAACAGCTCCTCGCCGATGAGACCGTCCCCGGGCCCATCCGCGATAAGCTTGAGACGCTCAAGCGCATCACCTCCGCCTTTCCGCAACTGTGGGTCAAAAGACATTCCGACGAAGAAGAACCGTCGCCGTGAAGATCCTGCTGGTCAGGCACGGTATCATCGATTTGCATACTGGCGACCGCTTCTGGGGCCGGACCGATATGCCTTTAAGCCCGGCCGGCATAAAACAGGCGGAACGGTTGCGCGACCGCCTGGCTGCGCAGAAGATCGACGCCGTTTACGCCAGCCCTTTGTGCCGCGCGTCTAAAACGGCGGAGATCATCGCCGCCGGGCATAATCTAGACGTTATTTCCCGCGACGACCTCTGTGAATGTGATTTCGGCGAGGTCGAGGGGCTGACCTTCGACGAGATTCAGGTAAAGTATCCGGCGCTGGCTGAGGAGCTGCGTCTCAGGAGAACGGGCGCGTTCCCCGGCGGCGAGACCATCGAGCAGCTTAATGAGCGCGTCCTGTCTTTTTTAAAAACGCTGGAAAAACATCGGCCGGAGCAAACGCTGCTCGTCGTGGCCCACGGCGGCCCGGTGCGCCTGCTCATCTGTAACCTGCTGGGGCTGGGACTGGAGCACTGGATCCAGCTCCGGGTCGACCACGCCTCTTTAAGCATCGTGGAGACGTATCCGGGGATGAATATCCTTGACCT
>DAIQQC010000110.1:0-4731 GCA_036787005.1 Dehalococcoidales bacterium
TTTATATGTCACGAACCGGTGACCAGCCCGGATGCACTTCGCGACTTATTGGGTGAGTCATAGAGTCTGAATTTTCGCACTTTTCCTGTGGTAAGCTTCCGCAGCCTCAGGGTAGTAACAGTAAAGAGGACTAAAATTCAAAAACCACACCCCACACTCGCAGCTAGGTCCCAATTCGGTGAAAAGTTAGATCTGGCTTAGGAAGTGACACAGTTCGACTCCAATTCGGTAGCCCAAGTTGTTCAATATATAGGACTTTCAGCGCTGCGTTTGCGTTTGCCTGAAGTAGTTTGAGCGTCCGTTGGTTATAGGTTACGCGGCCCGATCAGCTCAGCACTCTCTTGTAGAACCCCTTTATCCCCGCCCAGAGCAGCAGCGCACAAAAGGCCGTGAGCACGGGATAAATAACGTACAGCGGCATGTGCGGCGCGGTCGTCAGCGCGGCGCGGAAACCCTCGGTGATATAGATCAGCGGATTAAAGCAGACCAGCGCCTGCAGCCAGGGGAATCCGCCGACCGTCACCGCGGAGAGCGAAGTCCACGGGTAATACGTCCCGCCGAGGAAGGTCATCGGCAGGACAATGAAGCCGAACATGACACTGATATTCCGGGGCGATATCCGTGTGCCCAGGGCTAGCCCCAGGCTGGAGGTCATGATACAGGCGAGCGGTATCAGCGTCAAAAGGGTCGCCCAGTGCACGGCCAGCTGCGGTTGTACGCCTTCCGCGTGAACTACGGCGGCGATCGGGAAGACGATAATCGCGGCGATGAGCCCCTGGATGGCCCCGGCAATGACTTTACCGACCGCCACCAGCGCCACCGGCATCGGCGCCAGCACGCGGTCCTCGATTTCTTTGGTGTAGCCGAACTCGTTAGCCAGCGGCAGGGCCACTGCCTGGATGCCCTGGAACATGATGGACAGGCCGACCACCCCCGCTACCAGCACGGTGGCAAACGAGGACAGGCCGTCCGCCCCCGAGCCCCCGCCCACACCCGTGCCTATTTTAGGGAAGACGTACAGGAAAACGAATACCAGCAAAAAAGGCTGGATCAGGGTACGCGCAATGAACACGCCTAGGCTCTTCTTTAATACCGTAAGGTCGCGCAGCAGCAGCGCCCCGAAGGCGGTACGACTGGCCTTTGCCTCGGAGCGGGTGGGTTTGGCGGGGACGGCGCACTCGATCGAGGTTGTCATTCTCTGAGCTCCTTGCCCGTCAGCTTGATGAACACGGATTCGAGCGTAGTCTGTGTCACAGAGAGGTCGACGATGTTGAACCCGCCCTGTTCGGCTACGGTGACCACCCGCGGCAGCAGTCCTCCGGCGCCTTTAACCAGCAGCTGTATCGTCCCGTCCAGCCGGCGGGTCTCGGTCACTCCTTCGATTTGCTCCTTGAGTAGCCGCGCCAGCGCGTCAAGGTCGCCGCCGGCGGATACGGTGATAACGCTATCGGCGGCGACCGTATCTTTCAGCTTCTGCGGCGTATCCAGCGCCAGGATACGCCCGTGGTCCATGATCGCCAGCCGGTCGCAGACGGACTCCGCCTCTTCCATATAGTGGGTGGTCAGCATGATGGTCTGCCCTTTGGTACGGAGCCTGCCCAGGATCTCCCAGAGGGCCAGCCGACTCTGCGGGTCGAGGCCCGCGGTAGGTTCGTCGAGGAAAAGGACCGATGGCGCGTGGAGCAGCGTGCGCGCTACCTGGAGCCGCTTGGCCATGCCGCCGGAAATGGCCGAGACCTCGGCCCCGGCATGCTCATTGAGGCGGAACTCCTCCAGGAAGCGGTCGGCGGCCTCGCGGCTTTCCCTGGCGCTCATCCCGAAGTAGCGGCCGTGGTAATACAGGTTCTCCCGGACCGTCAGGGCGCGGTCAAGGTTGTTGGTCTGCGAAACCACGCCGATGACCTGCTTGACGAGGGCGGGATGGGCGATAACGTCGATACCCGCTACGTAGGCTTTACCGCCCGTAGGTACCACCAGCGTCGTGAGCATGCCGACGGTGGTCGTCTTGCCCGCGCCGTTGGGCCCGAGCAGCCCGAAGATCTCGCCCTCGTGTACCCGCAGGTTGAGCCGGTCCACCGCCAGGACGCCCGGATATTGCTTGGACAGGTCCTCGCAGCAGATAACGTCTTTGCCGAATTTATCGGTTATTTTCTCGCTTTGTTTTGTCATATCCTTTATGGACTTCGATCATTCCCCCTCTTTTCATCGTTCATCCTGGCCACACGCCGATGTGGACGTACGAGGCGGTAAAATGCCCCGCTATCGCCAGTATCAGTATCAGCCAGTAACAGGCGTGGTACCGGTAAAACGAAAAATACCTTTTATTAGCGACCGGCGACTTCCCGGTGAACGTATTTAACAGGGCGGCCGTGCTGCGGCAGGAAGACAGCACCGCCCCGGTCATTAGCGCCGCGCCGAACGCGAAGCCCAGGATCGCCCAGTGTACCGGCGCGTCGGGGTCGCCGGCTTTAGGGATAGCGGTATGCATGACGGCGGAAAGGAAGTGCAGCGTCAGACCCATGACGAATACCCACCAGAATAGCCATGGTACTTATAGAATTGCCGGTACCAGCCGGTATCTGTAGGTGCCTTGATTCCGAAGCGCGTCAGTAAAGAAAGACAACTCCGGCAGGTCGCGAACGTCGCCAGGCCGGCGGCCGGCGCTTCGTCAACGACGGGCGCCACGGTTCGGCAGGAGGGAAATAACGACATAATCGGCGCGAGGACTAGTAGAAGCAGCCCATATCTCAGCATATGTTACTTCCTGTATAACGCAGGACGGCGAGGCTAAAATAGCCAGCTTTCAATATATTGTGGCAATTGTATCAGGCGGGGTACTTAAAAAGCAATGTCAAGCAGGTGAAAAACATTACATATTTATGACATTTAAGTTGCCGGAAATCCCGTTGATAGAAAAGGTTATGGATAATGCCCCCCTATGGTCCCTCTACCGTGGAAGAGAACTACTTTTTTACTTAGCACGTTTCTTCCTCCCGGACTTCAGCGAGAGCTTTACAATTCCGCTGAGGTCAACAACAAATCGGCCTCTTTTAGGCCGATTCCGGCGATTTTTAGCTACGAAAATTGAATTTGGTGAGCCGTAGAGGACTCGAACCTCTAACCTGATGATTAAGAGTCATCTGCTCTACCAGTTGAGCTAACGGCCCGAACATGAATATTGTATCATCAGGAGACGTATCGTGGCAAGCGGGGCGAAGCTATCTGGACGGCGTGCCGCCTGTAAAGAAAGCCCTCCTCCGGGGGAAAGGAGAGCTTCGGTTCGAGGGTGATTGTTTCGCAGAAGCAGGGATTTTAGTTCTGCTTGTTCTTGTCTAGTTGGACCGCGTTGACGGGCGCCAGCGGGTTGCCGCCGGCGTTAAGGATGTCGCTGGCGTGCACGATTTTCACATCCCGGTCGGGGTGGGCGATGCGAAACTTCTTCATGATCTCGTCGTGTTTCTGGAAGGAATCGCCGTCATCGTTCTTATTCGTGTCTTTCTGCTCGCCGTCTTTTCTTTTTCTCACCCACAGTATGATCATGCGGTTACCTCGCGTTTTGCTCTAAGAATTCCCGGTTTCTAGGCGTGTGAGTTCGACGCCACCTCGGCCAGGTCGTTGCGCTTGAGCGAGTCCTTGATACGCTTCCTCAGGACGTCGCCGCCGAAGGGCTTGGTCAGATAGTTGTCGGAGCTGAGGTTGAGTCCCCTCACTGTGCCGTTTCCGGTACCCCAGGTGCTGAGCATGACGACCGGGGTCTGGGTCCACTGGCGCAGCTGGAGGCAGGTGCCGATGCCGTCCAGCGAGGGCATCACGATGTCCATGATGATAAACTCGGGTTTTTCCGTCTCGAGGACGCCTTTGATCTCGGGGCCGTTGTGCTCGGTGTTGACGATTTCGTATTCGCCACCCTCGAGCTCCTTTTGCAGGAAACTTACCAGTACGGGATCGCGGGTGACGGCCAGTACCCTGGTTTTGCCTAACATGTTTATCTCCTCTGGTAATACCGTAATGCTTTAGACTAACATCGGGGCGGTAAACGGGGCATAAACGGGGCGGGAGATAAGATAAATAGTTTATTAATGAAAAAGCGAAAATAAAAAAGAGGGGTCGTGACCCCTCTTAGACGCCCCTATAAAAAATGCCATCCCGAGGTAAGTCGGGATCCAGGACATTATCTCCTCCCCCTCTCAAACACTGGATAAACCGCGAACGCGATAAATATCTGTTTGAGAGGTGGCAGGGGGTTAGTATGACAACAGGTTATTTTTTGCCCTTGGGCTTCGCTCTAGCCGTCGCCTTGGCTTTGGGTCTCGTCGTCTTCGGCTTCACCGCGGCGACCTTTGCCCCGGGTACCGCCGCTCCCGGACGCGGCGGCAGGTTGCTATGGTACTTCCGCGTCAGCATGATCTCCAGGAAGATGACCGGCTTGGGGAGCTTTTTAAAGTACAGCGGCCCGTGCGGCAGCCCCTTGGGCAGCGGGACGATGACCGGTGCATCGATGATATGTTTCTCCTCTTCCTTACCCAGGCACAGCTCTACGACCGCCCCGCCGAAGTCGCGGACGTCTTTCGGGTTCGTCCCCAGGAAGCACAGGATCTGCATGAAATCATCATGATAATGTGATTCCTTGAGGACGTATTCCGGCTTAAAGAAAATGTGGTGCGTCAGGATGCAGTCGGCGTCCATCTCATCGCCGCTGGCGGAGAGGCCCTCCATCTGGTGGTGCTTTTT
>DAIQQC010000111.1:0-4486 GCA_036787005.1 Dehalococcoidales bacterium
TTCCACTCGCGAACCAGGGAGAATCTTGATGATAAGAATCCTGATTGCTGACGACCACCCGGTCGTCCGGCAGGGACTGAAGCAAACAATCGCTGAGATACCTTACGGGGTTACCGTTGATGAAGCCACAGATGGCATGGAAGCACTTAACAAGGCAAGAATCGGGAATTACGATGTGGTTATTCTGGATATTGCCATGCCCGGTAAGAACGGCATCGACGTTCTAGAACAAATAAAATATGAAAGACCGAACCTACCCGTTCTGATGCTTACGATGTATCCTGAGGAACAGCTTGCGGTGAGGGCATTAAAAATCGGCGCTTCGGGATATCTGACAAAGGCAAGCGCCCCGGATGAATTAGTGTCGGCTATTCAAAAAGTGTTATCTGGTGGTAAATATGTCAGCGCTTCCCTGGCCGAACACCTGGCTTCCCTTTTGCAGCAAACGGAACAACAGCCCCATGAGACTCTATCCAACCGTGAGTACCAGGTTATGTGCCTGATTGCCTCGGGAAAAACAACTGCGGAAATTGCCAACGAGCTTTTCCTGAGCATCAAGACCATAAGCACCTACCGCTCCCGTATTCTGGCGAAAATGGGTATGAAAAACAACGTAGAGTTAGCCAGATATGTCGTCTGGCACAACTTGCTCACTTAAGCTATGCCACCTAGATATTTCTACGACATTCGTGGAACGTATAAACTGAAGTAACACGCTGCACGAAGCAAACCCTCAACCAGCCCGAGCCGCTGACCGCCCGACTCAATATTTGATGAGTATACTCCTGCCATCCATCGCTAAAGCCGTAAATATCATAAACGTAACTGCATTAACCGGCGAGTGCTCTTTTGCATTTCCCTTAATTTTACGTTGGGTCTCTTGTAGGACGGACTCTGACAATAAAAAGCGCCAGTGTCCTACGAAAAATCATACCTCCTCTGATATTCGGCCAGTGGTTCTTTCTCTAGAATAAGAACAGATCACTCCTCAATCGTGCCTGAAACCAGCTTTAAAAGTAAGTGTGGACAAAAGGAGGTGATGCCATCGAAAATCAAACCGCACCATTGTTCGCGTAAATATCAATCATCGGATAAAGAAAGGAAATAGTTATATGCGACTATCAAAATTATGGAAAGTCGGGGCTATTGCTGCTTTCATAGGCGTAGTCACACTGGTAGCGGCTGCCTGTGCTGGAAGCCCGACGGTGACCGTTACACCCCCTACCGTAACGGTAACGCCCCCGACGGTGACAGTTACTTCCCCGACGGTGACCGCTACGAAGGTAGCTCAGGTTCTCATCGTGGATGCGAATACGGTTATCGGCAGCGAAGGGGTCCTGAATCCGCAGGATATCTGCGTCGTCTCCAGCCGGTTCCCGCGGGGCCTGGAAGTAGTCTGGCAGATAAAGATATACGACCCGGCGACCGGGCAGCTTATGGATGATACGGTACTTAACTCGGTCGTGGTGAACCTTAGTGACGGGCAGACGTTCGATGCTCGGTACGGGCCTCATCCCGGCGCACCCCCGGACCAGCCACAGCCCCCGGCCACGGACCACTTCTGGACTACTGTCTGGGTTATTCCGCCGACATATCCTACCGGCTCGGTGCCATTCACCGTCACCGCCACGGGCAAAGATGGCCGGACGGGTATGTTCAGCGAGTTTAACGTTGCCCCGGCCTTGTTGCAGGTGGTAGCGGCGGAATAGCGTACAAGAGGAGAGACTCACCGTGAATAAGGTTAGATTTATCGCTATCGTGGCTGTTACGGTTCTCGTAGCCGTGATAGCCACGGCGTGCCAGGCCGCTCTGGGAGAAACCCGGTCAACACAGACGCCAGAAGCAAGCGTTAAGTACGTTGGTGAGTTCTCGCTTACTCCTTCGGCTGGTCTGCCCGGTACGATCGTAAAAGCCACCGGAACCGGTTTTGGTCCAAACTCGGAATTGAAAATTGTCTGGCAGAGTATAAATGGTTCATGGAGTGTCAGCAAAGACGATGGGACATTTCACGGTCGACAATTTACAGATGATTTGC
The DNA here is from genome assembly GCA_036787005.1 of Dehalococcoidales bacterium. Taxonomy (GTDB): domain Bacteria; phylum Chloroflexota; class Dehalococcoidia; order Dehalococcoidales; family RBG-16-60-22; genus JBFYTX01. Next base: position 2,036 of record DAIQQC010000111.1, read on the forward strand.
AACCTATAACGACAGTCAAGACGGACACTGAGGGACAGTTCGAAACCTATTTCACCGTCCCGGATGGTTTCGGTTTTGTACACGACGTTCGGATAATCAACCAGGACGGCATAACTGAAAACCAGGCCGCTTTTGAAGTCACCATGCAAGCCTCAATCTCCCCCTCCAGCGGGCCGGCAGGTACACCTATAACTATAGAGCTTAGAGGGGTTGGCTGGCGAGCGCTGGAGAACAGCTGGACGGTCCTGTATGACAACAAGTTCACCGGCTGGATGTCGTCAGTTACGACCGGTGGCCTTGCCCGGGCCGCTATTCCCGCAACCGGCACGCCGGGTAAACACATCATTCAAGTCGTCCATGGATCTCAAACTTTCCCTTACATGAACGTGCAGCAGTCACCGCAACCAGACCGTCCCCAGTGGAGCTTTGAATTCACCATAACCGATGGAGCGGCGGTGCTCCCGCCGGCAGCCCAAACCCAAGGTTTACCCACGGAAGGCGGGATTGCTCCCACCGGCGCCGGGCAGCCTGCTCTCTGGACAGACCTGGCATCAGGCGTAGTGGGTACTTCCGTTATCTTAAAGGGGATGGGACTTCCATCGGGCGAGCCAATACAACTCGTATGGTTCCGGATGGCGGGCAATCGCATCTCCGGACAGGGATATCAGGTATCATCGATTCCGCTAGGTACGGTAACAGCCGGTGCTGACGGGGAGATAGAGTTTCCCTTTAAAGCATTGGACGACCTGGGTGGGCCTCATCGAATCGAGGCTCAAATCGGGGGAGAGAAAGTGGCGGAAACCGCTTTCACGATTACCCCTTCAGCCTTCGCTGTTGAGCCTGCTTCGGGCCCGGTGGGCACTACCATCACTATCCATCTCAAAGGGGTGGGGTGGACGGAAACGGCCAATATCTATACCCTGGTGTATGATAACGCCTACTTTGGCTACGCCTGCGGATTCAACAGCCAGGGAGACGTGACTGTTTACCTTCCGGCGGCAGGCGAACCCGGCTGGCACTTTATCGACCTGTACCCCGGTATCTACAAAGGGGAGGATATGAGCCAGGTCAACAATTTCCGCATCCCGCAGTTGACTGCCATCGATGACCATCCTGGAGAGAAGCTACCACCGTTCCATTTTGCTTTCTTGATAACCGGGTAGGGGCAAGTTGAATAGATTTATCGGATAAAAGTATCTAATGGACTTCGAGTTATCCGATGAGCACAAGAGGATCCACTTGCCTGTCTTAACCACGGGTATGAGGCTTAGAGCTACAGCATCACCAGGGCCCGGAGGGGGTAAGCTATCCCTTTACTTTATAATCTACGGGGAGAACGGGTCCTAAACACAAAAATATGGAGAATGGAATAAAAATGGGGCGCAAGCAGTATCTAGCTATATTAATAGTGGTCTTGGGGGTCAATTAGAAGGTTCACCAGCCGGTGAAAGAGGACCTCAATGCGCTCATGCGTCTCTAGTTCCTGGATAGAATTGTAAGGGACGAGAATAACAGCATAGTGACGGTTGGGTGAGAAAGTAAGCATGTCCGCACAATAGGCACGAATCTTATCGCGAACCGTGTCGTCAAGTCCATTGAATCGTTCAGTGAGTCGGCGCAGCATCGCCAGGGAAGAATCTACTCCATCGACTTCAAATCCAGCCAGAGCCATGGGAACAGTTAGTCGACCAGATCCACAACTCAATTCGAGAATTGGGCCGCCTGCTTCTTTGGCGTATTTGAGGTACCATTCCAATTCTCCTGGAAATGGAGTTGGTTGCCTCTGATCATACTCCCATGCCAGAATTTCGTTTGTATATCTCACCAACGGCTGCCGATTGTTCATACTTACTACGCACAAATTCCTTGAAGCGTAGATGAATTATACATCATTCGTCCGTGGGTGCCCATCTTTAGGCCAAGTCACCATGCGGAGAGGAATCTGGCAGGTCACATTTGTCCAGATTGTTACTTTAGTTTCAGATGAAAAGGAATCGATACCGTTTTACTTCCACATTGGCATCCCGATATTGACACGAAGGTATAATAACCAGTCCGACTTAACAATAGCTTGTTTTGTGCAATTACCAACTATATGGTCAGACTAAAAGCAAGCTCAACAGTTCTGCGTATTGTGCACTGTAGCCCACCATACTGGACACGAACACTTGCGATGGTAACTAAATGCTAAGACCGAAAGTTAGATGGAAGTCCTAGACAGTACTACCTGGCGATACCTCAGCCCGCCCTAGCTATAGTATCCTGTTATATCCGGCTGAATTTCTGCGGGGTCTTATCAAGCTATTTGCGCGCTATACAGACACTATTTCGCCTTATATATGCCTAATCTTATTGATCGCGCAAGCTATTGTGATTTTCGGCGGTAATCACTTAAGCTGTATATCCGGTTTGCGTTGGTGAGAAGCAATAGTCCAAGTCCTGGATTTATGA
>DAIQQC010000112.1:0-4479 GCA_036787005.1 Dehalococcoidales bacterium
TTCTGGTGTCCCGGGATGACTACCTCCGCCCCCATTTTTTCCAGTCGTTCGATGTCTTTTATCCACTGCCGGCGCTCGGCAGCGGAAATTTCGCAGGTGAACGGGTGCGCCTGGTTGAAGAGGACGTCGCTGCCGTAGATGGTCTTTATCGAGGGGATCCAGACGACGGTATTATACTTGAGGTCGCCCATGATTCCCGGGATGATCTCGATGCGCTTGCCTTCCAGCTCAAAATAGTTCTTGCTTAAGGGTTCGATGTTGACCGCCCTGGTAGGCACGTTCGTCGGCCCGATAATATCCCTCCAGTAGCCGACCTTGCCGAACATCTGCTGGTTGATGGTATGAGCCACCTCCGGGAGGGCGATGACTTTAGCTTCCGGGAACGCCTCGGCAATCGGCCCCAGCCCGAAATAGTGGTCGGGGTGGGCGTGAGACACGTAAATGGTCTCCAGGCGCTTTCCCGTCTCCAGTATTTCCGCGGCCACGCGGTGACCGTTGGACAGGCTCCACTGCGCGTCGATGAGGGCGGCGTCCTTCTCCCCCATGACAATGACTGAGGCTACGGCGAAACCGCTTTCGTCGCTGAAAAAGACTTTAGTAGAAAGCGAACCGTGATGGTGATTGACCCTGACCTCCATGGTAACCCTCCCGAACAAAGATTTGCTCCATTTTAACAAGAGAGCTTTGAGAATGCAAAAAACCAGGTCCGGGAAAGCTAAATCTCTTGACCGTAGTCACGTTTATTGCTACACTCAATTAAACGGAGTCAACATAAATGAAAATCGTCACCGCCGACCAGATGAGGCAGATAGACCGCGAGTGCATCCGACGCGGCATACCGGTCAGCACACTCATGGAGAATGCGGGTAGGGCCGTAGCCGCGGAGGTCAAAGCCGCTACGGGGGACATGACCGGCCAGCACGTCCTTGTCCTGATCGGCGGGGGAAATAACGGCGGGGACGGACTTGTGGCCGCCCGGTACCTTAACGACTGGGGAGCTCATTCCATGGTCTACCTCTGCGCCAAAAGACCGGCCGACGACCCCAACCTCAAGCTGGCGCGGGAGCATGGCATCGGCGTTATCGAAGCCGGAGACGATCAAGGACTGAACAAGCTCGATGAGCTGCTGGCTGACGCCGCCATCGTTATCGATGCCCTGCTGGGTACAGGCAGTCTGCGTCCGCTGGAAGGCGTTTTTAAGCAGGCACTGGAAAAAGCCGGGCGGGCGCGGCAGGAGCGGGGCGCGAAAATCATCGCTATCGACCTGCCGTCAGGCATGGACGCCGACACGGGCGCCGTTGACCCCGCTTGCCCCTATGCCGATATTACCGTCACGCTGGGCTTTCCCAAGCTCGGTTTGTTCAACTTCCCCGGCGCGGAAAGGGTCGGCACGCTCAAGATAGTGGATATCGGCATCCCCGCAGAACTGGCGGAATCCATTACCACCGAGCTCATGGACAGCCGATGGGCGGGAAGCGCCCTGCCCGCGCGGCCGATGAACGCCAACAAGGGCAGTTTCGGGCGCGTGCTGGTGACCGCCGGCTCGCTGAATTACATCGGGGCAGCCTACCTGGCCTGCAGCGGGGCGCAGCGGGCGGGGGCGGGACTGGTAACGCTGGCGACGGCTTCAAGCCTGCAGCCCATCCTCGCCGCCAAGCTTACCGAGGCCACCTACCTGCCTTTACCGGAGTCGCAGCCGGGGTTCATCGCGGCCGAAGCCGGCGATATCATCACCCGGCAGTTCAGCCAGTACGATGTCTTCCTTATCGGGTGCGGCCTTGGGCAAGACCCCTCGACGGTGGAGTTCGTGAGCTCGCTCATCCTGGAAAAAGAGCTGCCGCTGCCAGTGCTGGACGCCGACGCTCTGAATATCCTAACCAAGATACCGGAATGGTGGCAGTGGCTCACTGACGACGCCATTCTCACACCGCACATCGTGGAATTGTCGCGGCTCTGCGGGCTGGGCATCGACGAAATACAGGCGGACCGTCTCAACATCACGCGCCGGCTGGCGGCGGAGTGGCACCAGACCATCGTCCTCAAGGGCGCTTATACCGTCGTCGCCACCACCGACGGCCGCTGCCGACTGAGCCCGTTCGCCAACGCCGGGCTGGCCTCGGCGGGGACGGGCGATGTGCTGGCCGGGGTCATCGCGGGGCTGGCGGCGCAGGGCCTGACGCCTTTCGACGCCGCGTCACTGGGCGTTTACCTGCACGGCGCCGCCGGAGAAATGGTCAAAGAGAAGCTGGGCGATACCGGCATGCTGGCTTCCGACCTGCTCCCGGCGCTGCCCCTGACGATAAAACAGCTGAAAAGCGGGGGATAAAGAGGAGGGGAAAAATGCTGCTGGCTTTCGACATCGGCAATACGAACGTCAAAGCGGGCGTCTTCGAAGGCGACGAGCTGCGCGCCAATTTCAACCTGGCGACGCACGTCAACCAGATGGCCGACGAATACGCAGTCTTCGTCCTTAACCTGCTGCGCCAGCGCGGCATCGAGCCGGCCGACATTACCGAAGGGGCCATCAGCTGCGTGGTCCCGCCTTTAATGACAACATTTACGGATATGTATAAAAGATACTTCGACGTCAAACCGCTGGTGGTCAGCCCGGGCATTAAAACGGGCATACGCATCCGCTACGATAACCCGCGGGAGCTCGGCGGCGACCGTATCTCCAACGCGGCGGGTGCCCTCAGCCTCTATCCGCCGCCGATCATCGTGGTATCCATGGGGACGGCCACCGCTTTTGACACCATATCCAAAGAGGGAGATTACCTGGGAGGGGCGGTCGCGCCGGGGCTGGCCATCGCCGCGGAGGCCCTCTACACCCGCACCGCCGCTCTCCCCAGAGTTGAGCTGGTGCGACCCAAGACGGCCATCGGCAGCAATACCCCGGCCGCCATGCAGTCCGGCATCATTTTCGGCTACGCGGGGCTTATCGACGGCATCGTGGAGCGCATCCAGAAAGAGCTGGGCAAAAAGGCGATGGTGGTGGCTACCGGCGGCTATGCCGAGATAATCGCTAAAGAAACAAAATTTATAAACGAGGTCAATCCCAACCTGACGCTCACCGGGATAAGAGTCATCCACGATTTGAATAAGGGATAAGGGGGTAAGTAGCAAGGAACAAGTAGCAAGTATCAAGGAACAAGGAAATGTAAGTTTTTGGGTGGAAGGGATTTGTTACTTGTCATTTGTCAGTTGATACTTAACCCGCGGAGCAGATATGTTGAAAGGTAAAACCATTGTCCTGGGTATCACCGGGGGCATCGCGGCCTACAAGGCGGCCGACCTCGCTTCAAAGCTGACGCAGGCCGGCGCTAAAGTGGAAACGGTCATGACCGAGGCTGCGCAGAAGCTCATCACGCCCCTGACACTGCGCAATATCACCCGCCGGCCGGTGGTCACCGACATGTTCGAGCTGGCTTCGGAGTACAGCGTGGAGCACGTCGCCCTGGCGGAAGCGGCAGACGCCGTGATCATCGCCCCGGCCACGGCCAATACGATAGCCAGGCTGGCGGCGGGTATCGCCGACAACATGCTGGGGTGCATCGTGCTGGCGACCAGGGCACCGGTCATCATCGCGCCCGCCATGAACGACGTCATGTACAGGAATGCCGTCACGCAGGAGAACATCGCCAAACTTAGAGCCAGGGGCTTTACCGTTATCGAGCCGGAGTACGGCCGGCTGGCCTCGGGGAAAATGGGGAAAGGCCGGCTGCCCGAGACATCGAAGCTCATCGAAGCTATCGAGGGGGCGCTGGGACAGAAAAGAGATCTGGAGGGCAAACTCATCGTGGTGACGGCCGGCGGCACGCGGGAGCCGATCGACCCCGTCCGGCACATCGGAAACAGGTCGAGCGGCAAGATGGGCTACGCCTTAGCCGAAGCGGCGCATCAAAGGGGAGCAACCGTAACCCTCATCAGCGCCAATGTGTCACTGGACGCGCCGGGTGGGGTGGAAATCATTAAAGTCCAGACGACTTTAGAAATGAAAAAGGCGGTGGTAGGAGCGGTAAAGAAGGCGGACGCCCTGCTCATGGCGGCGGCGGTGGCGGATTATCAACCGGAAAAGGCCGCAAGCTCTAAGATTAAAAAAGAGTCGCGGCAGGATATAACGCTGAAGCTGGTCAAGACACCGGACATCATCAGCGAGGTCAAGGGCGATTTTGTTAAAGTAGGCTTTGCCGCGGAGAGCGAGGACCTGGTGGCCAACGCTAAAAGGAAGCTCGTATCCAAGGGGCTGGACCTGGTGGTAGCTAACGATATCACCGCGCCGGACGCCGGCTTTGACGTTGACACGAACCGGGTCGTAATTATAGATAAGAAGGGTAAGGCGGAAGAGCTGCCCTTGATGAGCAAACGAGAAGTAGCGGACAGGGTGCTGGACAGGCTTAGAGCGGTAATGAAGTAAAGGAAATGCCCTAAAGGGGCGGTAGCCCCTCCCTGAGATTCTTCGCTACGCTCAGAATGACAAAG
>DAIQQC010000040.1:0-12030 GCA_036787005.1 Dehalococcoidales bacterium
TATGATATATTGTTTACTATGTCGACTTATTAAGTCGACTATTATTTAGATTAAGGCAAGAGAAGATGAAACTGTCTACCAGGACGCGGTACGGCACCAGGGCGCTGTTAGAGCTGGCGCTGCGCAAGGATAAAGGCCCGGTACTATTGAAGGATATCGCCAGGCTGCAGCAGATATCGCTGCCCTACCTGGAGCACCTGGTAGCCCCTCTGATAGCGGGCGGCATTATCCGCAGTACCAAGGGGCCGAAAGGCGGCATAACGCTGGCGAGGGAACCGGGAGAGATCAAACTCAGCGAAATCACGCAGCTCCTAGAAGGGCCGCTGGCGCCGGTGGAATGCGTCGACAACCCGGAGGTCTGTAACCGCTCCGGGGCTTGCGCCGCGCGGGACGTGTGGGGCCGGCTGAAAGAGGCGATGGACGGCGTTTTAGAATCGACCACGCTGAAGGACCTGGCGGAAGACCAGAAGAAAAAGGGCCGGCCGGAATCCGGGATGTATTACATTTAAAGTAGCAAGTAACAACTGCCAAGTAACAAAGGGTAAGGACGGGCTTATTACTTGAGATTTGTTACCTTAAGCACGGAGGTTATTATTATGGCGAAGATTGAGAATTTGACATACCATACAACCAAAATACCGAAGCTCACGCGGGGTATCGCCACCAGCATGCTGGAGCTCATCGGCAACACGCCGCTGGTCAGGCTCAACCGCGTCACGGCGGGGGCGGGGGCGGAGGTAGCGGCCAAGCTGGAGTATTTCAACCCGACCAGCAGCGTCAAGGACAGGATAGGCGTATCCATGGTCCTGGACGCGGAAGCCAAAGGGCTGATTAAAAAGGATACGGTCATCGTCGAGCCCACCAGCGGCAACACCGGCATCGCGCTGGCGTTCGTCTGCGCCGCCCGCGGGTACAAGCTCGTCCTGACGATGCCGGACACGATGTCCGTAGAGCGCCGGCAGCTCCTGTCGATATTCGGGGCGGAGCTGGTGCTCACGCCCGGAGCGGAGGGGATGAAGGGGGCGATAAAGAAAGCCGAGGAGCTGGCGGCGGAGAAATCAAACTATTACATGCCGCAGCAGTTTAAAAACGCGGCCAACCCGGAGATACACCGCCTGACGACCGCCGAGGAGATATGGCGGGATACGGAAGGCAGGGTGGATATCTTGGTGGCGGGGGTAGGAACGGGGGGAACGATAACCGGCGTGGCAGAGGTGCTAAAAGCCAAGAAACCGGGATTCAGAGCCATCGCGGTGGAGCCGGCGGGGTCGCCGGTGCTATCGCAGGGAAAGGCAGGGGCGCACAAGATCCAGGGCATCGGGGCGGGGTTCGTACCGGACGTCCTGCGTAAAGACCTTATCGACGAGATCATCACGGTACAGAACGAAGACGCGGGAGACACCGCCCGGCGACTGGCACGGGAGGAAGGGATACTGGCGGGGATATCTTCGGGGGCGGCGGCGTGGGCGGCAATAGAGGTCGCCAAACGAGCGGAAAACAAAGGCAAGCTCATCGTCGTGGTACTGCCGGACACGGGTGAAAGATATTTATCGACCTGGCTTTTCCAGGAGCCGGTCAACGGAAGTAAAAACATATAGGCGAGGTGGTGAGATGACAAATTTATGGACCATGCCTTGCCCGCAAGGGCTTAATAATTCATAAGAAAATAAAAAACGAAAGGCAAGGCATAAAATGAAAACAATCGCAGAAATCAACGAAAAAATCAAAAAAGGCCAAGCGGTGGTGGTCACCGCCGAGGAAATAATCGACATCGCCAGGGAGAAAGGCGTAGCGAGGGCGGCCAGGGAAGTGGACGTGGTCACCACGGGGACTTTCGGGCCGATGTGTTCGTCCGGGGCATACATCAACGTGGGGCACACCAAGCCGCGCATCAAGATCGGCGGCGGTCGGGCCTACCTTAACGACGTACCGGTATATACCGGGCTCGCCGCCGTGGATATATACATCGGCTGCACGGCTCTCCCCGACGACGACCCGAGGAACAGGGTGCATCCCGGCGACTTCAACTACGGGGGCGGGCACGTCATCGAAGAGCTGGTAGCCGGCAAAGACGTGCGCCTCATCGCCAGCGCCTACGGCACGGACTGCTATCCCAAGAAAAAGCTCGAAACGCTGATAAATATAAAGGACGTCAACGAGGCGGTGCTGTTCAACCCGCGCAACGCCTACCAGAACTACAATGTAGCGGTGAACCTCTCGAACAAGACGATATACACTTACATGGGCGTGCTGAAGCCCAACACAGGCAACGCCAACTACTGCTCGGCGGGGCAGCTTTCGCCGCTACTTAACGACCCGCTGTACCGAACGATCGGAATCGGGACGAGGATATTCCTAGGGGGCGGTGTGGGCTACGTAGCCTGGCAGGGCACGCAGCATAACCCGGGGGCGCCGCGGGGGGAAAACGGGGTACCCAGAAAGCCGGCCGGGACGCTGGCGGTCATCGGGGACCTAAAGCAAATGAAGTCGGCGTACCTGAAGGGCATCAGCATGCAGGGCTACGGCGCCAGCATGATCGTGGGCATCGGGGTGCCGATACCGATACTGAGCGAAGATATCCTGAAGTACACCTCGGTCACGGATGCGGAGATATTCGCGCCGATCGTCGACTACTCCGAGGCATACCCGCAGAGAAAGCCGGACACGCTGGGCGAGGTCAGCTACGCGCAGCTAAAGACGGGCAAGATAGAGGTCAAAGGCAAGCAGGTGCCGACGTCATCACTGTCCAGCTATCCCAAGGCGGTGGAAATCGCCAACGAGCTGAAGTCGTGGATACTGAAAGGCGGTTTCACGCTGACGGAGTCGGTCACGCCTTTACCGGGAGTAGAAGCGGGCATCAAGTTGAACAGCCTGGAGGAACGGGCGATAGCGATATAAAACCTCACCTCTATATCCATTTTTAAGGACCTCACCGCCTTGATCCCCCTCTCCTGTCCGCAGGAGAGGGGGAGGAGAAAACGAGAGGGGGCTTCGCCCCCCTCTTGCTACGCACTTCCCTGCCGGAAGTGGAGAGGGAAGGAGAGAAAAACGAGCATGAAACGAATCTACCTCGACTACGCGGCCACGACGCCGGTGCATCCGGACGTCCTCAAGGCAATACTGCCCTGCTTCAGCGAGGTCTACGGGAATCCCTCCAGCATCCACGCCTGCGGCCAGGAGGCGAGGGAGGCGGTGGAGAAAGCGAGGGTACAGGTGGCGCGGCTCATTAATGCCGGGGCGGAAGAGATATGCTTTACCAGCGGCGGAACCGAGTCCGACAACTTCGCCGTCACGGGAGCCGCCCTCGCCAGCGAGAAAAAGGGCAAGCACATCATCACCAGCGCCATCGAGCACCACGCGGTGCTGGAGACCTGTAAGGCTCTAGAGAAAAGGGGCTTCCGGACCAGCTACATGCCGGTGGACAAATACGGCATGGTCGACCCCGCCGATCTGAAAAAGGTTATTACCGCTGACACGATCCTGGTTTCCGTGATGCACGCCAACAACGAGGTCGGGACGATACAGCTGATAGCCGAACTCTCGCGTATCGCGCATGAAGCCGGAGCGCTCTTACATACCGACGCCGTCCAGACGGTCGGGCATATACCGATAGACATCAACGCTCTCGGGGTGGACCTGCTGTCAATGTCGGCGCACAAGCTGTACGGGCCGAAGGGGGTGGGGGCGCTCTATATAAGAAAAGGGACGCGGCTCGTGCCATTCATGCGGGGCGGGGGGCAGGAAAAAGAGCGGCGGGCCGGCACGGAGAACGTCCCGGGGATAGTCGGGTTCGGCAAAGCGGCGGAGATAGCGCTAAAGGAGATGGACGAAGAGGCCACGCGGCTCACCAGGCTCCGCGACGGGTTTATCGCGGCTTTACAGGGGCGCATCAAAGGCGTGAAGTTGAACGGGCATCCAGTAAAAAGACTGCCCAACAACATCAACGTCAGCATCGATCACGTGGAAGGCGAGGCCATGGTGCTCAACCTCGACGCGAAAGGCATCTGCGCTTCGACGGGGTCGGCGTGCAGCTCGGGGAACCTGGAAGCCTCGCACGTACTGCTGGCGATCGGATGCACCCACGAGCAGGGGCACGGGTCGCTGAGGTTCACGACGGGGAAATGGACGACGGAAGCGGACCTAAACAAAGTGCTGGAGGTCCTGCCGCCGATCGTGGCGAAACTGAGGGCGATTTCACCGCTGGGGAAAAGCTAAAACATATTGAAAAAGAATATCAAGCTGGTATACAATATAACCACAACTGAATAACGCACTAGGGGAGCTGGAAAGGCTGAGAGTCCCCCGATCGTATCGGGGCAGACCCTTTGAACCTGAACTCGATAATGCGAGCGCAGGGAAGTGAGAACGAACCGGAGGCCATCCCTTTTCAGCCGCCGGTTTTTTATTAGTCAAAGGAGGGAATAACAATGAACGAAATGCCGGAAATCGGGAAAATATCGCCGGAGATCTTCAGCGAGCTGATCTTCCCCAGGCTGGGGGCCAAGAGCGACCAGATAATCGTCGGGCCGCAGCACGGGGTGGACGTGGGCATCGTGGACATCGGCGGGAAGGCGGTCTCATTCACCACCGACCCTGTTTTCATCGTGCCGGAATACGGCTGGGAAAAGGCCGCCTGGTTCGCCATACATATCATCGCCTCGGACTCCGTCACCAGCGGGCTAAAGCCGAAGTATTTATCCATCGACCTCAACCTGCCGATGGCGATGACCAAAAAGCAGCTGGAAATCACCTGGGACATCATCCACCACGAATGCGAAAAAATGGGGATAGCGGTCATCACGGGGCACACGGCACGCTACGAAAACTGCCATTATCCGATGGTGGGCGGGGCGACGCTGGTGGGGGTCGGCGAGATGGACGAGTACGTCACGCCCAGGCTCTGCAAAGCCGGGGACAGGATCATCATCACCAAGGGGCCGGCGATAGAAGCCACCGGCATCTTCACCGCCATGTTCCCGAAAATCATCGAGAAAGAGCTGGGGACGGCGCTCGGTAAAAAGACCGAAGGTATTTTCTACAAGATGTCAGTCGTGGAGGACGCCATGACGGCGGTAGGCGTGGGCGTACGGGATAAAGGGGTGACCGCCATGCACGACGCCACCGAATGCGGGGTGTGGGGAGGGCTTTACGAGATAGCGCAGGCGGCCGGGCTCGGGGCGAGGATAGAAAAAGAGAGGATAGTCGTCGAGGAAGGGGTGCCGGAAGTCTGTAATTTGTTCGGCATCGACCCGTACGCCTCGATAAGCGAAGGGACCTTAATCATCGCCTGCAAGGAGCACGCCGCCGAGGCGATAGTCAGGGCGCTGACACGCAAGGGCATAAAGGCGTCGGTAGTCGGCGAGCTAACGAAAGCAACTAAAGGCATGGTGCTGGTAGAAAACGATAAAGAGCAAAAGCTCGAGCACCCGATAGTCGACCCTTTCTGGAGGGCGTTCTACGGGGCGCTGGAGAAGTATAAGTCTTAGTTATCACCGATACTCTTTTTTTAGTTGATAGTAATTATCCCTTTGGTGATGCTCAATTACCTGTTTTAAGAACCCAAAATACTAAAACTCGTCCATCAGCTTTTCAATCTTTGTCGGTTCGATGGGCTGTTTCAACAGCGGCAGGTCTTTGAGCTGGGGCAGGGTCTCCTCGTAAACAGCCCTTTCCTGTTTGTAGATAACGCCGATGGGGATTTTATCGCCCCACTCCTGCGCCTTCAGAAGGGCGGCGGCTTTATCCGCTGGGTTATAGCTTTCGTCCAGCTTGTAGACGCGCTGCTTGTACCAGGCGAAGGTATTGACCCGGTTGAAAGAGACGCACGGCTGCAGGATGTCTACCAGGGCAAAGCCGTGGTGCTGGATCCCCGCCTTGATCAGCCCCGCCAGGTGGTCGATCTCCGCCGCGAAGCCCCGCGCCAGGAAGCTGATATCGGAAGCTAAAGCCAGCATCAGCGGATTAAGCGGCTGGATAGCGCCCAGAGGCGTGGTTTTGGTTATGAATCCCAATTCCGAGGTGGGGGAAGCCTGTCCCTTGGTCAGCCCGTAGACCTGGTTATTATGGACGAGGTAGGTCAGATTTACGTTGCGGCGGGCAGTAGCCAGCAGGTGCTGCACGCCCTCACCATAAGCCCCGCCGTCGCCGTCGATGCCGATGACCACCAGGTCGCGGTTGGCGACTTTCGCCCCGGTGGCGGCGGGCAGCGTGCGACCGTGCAGGCCGTTGAAGACGTTGCCCCGAGTGTAATGCGGCAGCTTGGGCGCCTGCCCGATGCCCGACACGAAAAGTACCTGCCACGGCTCCAGTTCCAGCTCCACCAGGGCTTTTTTCACCGCCCGGAGGATGCCGAAGTTGCCGCAGCCGGGGCACCAGGCGTTGGGGACTTTCGATTCGTAGTCCTGGAGCGTTACCATGCTTCGACCTCTTTACGCAGGCGTTCGACTATTTCCTCAGGGGAAAACGGGCGGCCGTCGAACTTTAAAATAGCATTGTTGACCTGTTTCCCGGTCTCGCGCTTTATCAGCGCCGAGAGCTGTGAGGTGGCGTTGCCTTCGACGACGATGTTTTTCGCGGCCTGACCGAGCGCCGCGGCGGCCGCTTCCGCCGGGAAGGGCCAGAGCTGGCGGAAGTGCAGGGTATTGACAGGTTTGCCGTCTTCCTTGAGTAAAGCCGCGGCTTCGAGTATCGCCCCGTAAGTACTGCCCCACCCGACCAGCGTCACTCCCGCCCCGTCGGCTTTATGGAATTCAGGTTCGGTTATTTCGTGCTTCAATTCGTTTAGCTTTCGTAATCGTTTTCCCACCTGCGCTTTACGCGTGGCCGCGTCCTCGATCATGTGCCCGGCCTCGTCGTGCTCGTCGGAGTCGGTAACGACTAAAGCCCTGCCCTGTCCCGGCAGGGCACGGGGAGAAATGCCCGAATCGGTAACGAGGTGCCGTTTATAATTGGGGTCGTCGGTGTAAACGAGATTGCCGCGGTCGATTTTCACCCTGGACAGGTCGAATCTATCGACGGTGTAGTATGAGGTCGCCAGGTGGTTATCAGTAAGGATGAGGACAGGCGTCTGGTATTTTTCCGCCAGGTTGAAGGCCTTGACGGTGGCGTTGAATGCGTCAGCGGCGTCGGCCGGGGCGAACACGGCGCGGGGGAACTCCCCGTGGCCGGCGTGCAGGGCGAAAAACAGCTCGGCCTGTTCGGTGCGGGTCGGCAGTCCGGTTGCCGGGCCGGGCCGCTGTCCCAGGACGACCACCACCGGGGTCTCGGTCATGCCGGCCAAAGCCAACCCCTCGACCATCAGGGCGAAGCCGCCGCCGGAGGTGGCCACCATTGACCGTACCCCCGCATATCCCGCCCCCACCGCCATGTTCATCGCGGCAATCTCGTCCTCGACATGTATCATCACCGTGCCGTATTCCCGGCCCTTGTCGGCCATGTATTCCAGGATGGCACTGGAAGGGGTCATCGGGTACCCGGCGACGAACTTGCAGCCGGCGGCCATCGCGCCCAGGCACAGCGCCTCGTTACCGCTTAAAATGAGTTTGCTGTTTTGTGCCGGTTGTGCCCGGGGAAGTGTTAGCTTTCTCCCGCTTGATAAAGCAAAGTCATAACCGGCCCGGGCGGCGGTAACATTGTCCTTTACGGTCTGCTCGCCGTGACGGCCGTACTCTTTAGCCAGCACGGCCGATAATATCTCAAAATCCAACCCCGCCAGCCCCAGCGCCGCCCCGGCGGCCACGGTATTGACCATGAGCTTGTTCCCCGCCTTTTCCACGGCCAGTTTCAGCAGCGGGATGTGTAAAAAAATGCCTTTATCGGGGGAATATTTGGTTTCTTCGGCATCATAGACAGCGATGCCGCCGGATTTGAGCTCTTTCTCGTGGAGATCGATGGTCTCCTTGTTGAGAGCCAGCAGCAGATCGATGGCCGGCGAGATGGACTGCACGTTATCCGTTTTAGCCCGGACGCGGAAAAAGTTGTGGCCGCCCCTGACCCGGCTCTCGTAGTCCTGGTCGGCAAAAACATAAAAGCCGGCACGGCCCAGGGACCCCGCCAGTATAGCGCCGACGGACTGGACACCCTGCCCCGCCTCCCCCCCGACCATGATATTGAATTCAGAGGCCATCGTTAGGATTTTATACCGGGGACAACGATTAATCTGTAAGTTTTGTCACATGCCACGTAATAATGATAATATCAAAGGTGGTTATACGTTATATTTACTAGAAGGCGAAACGATATGGATGAGAAAACCGTAGAAAAAATAAGGGACGCCGCGGCGAAGGTCAGAGAAAACGTCGAGCGGGTCATCGTCGGCAAGAGCGCTGTCGTGGAGCTGGCGGTCGTCGCCCTGCTCTGCGAGGGGCATATACTTTTAGAGGACGTACCGGGGCTGGGCAAGACCGTCCTGGCCAAGTCGCTGGCGCGCTCGCTGGGTTGCAGCTTCCGCCGCATCCAGTGCACCCCTGATTTGCTGCCCTCGGACATCACCGGCACCTATATCTTCAACCAGAAGACCGCCGACTTCGAGTTCCGGCCCGGGCCAGTCATGTCCCAGGTAGTGCTGGCCGACGAGATCAACCGCGCCACCCCTAGAACGCAGTCGGCCCTGCTGGAAGCCATGCAGGAGCGGCAGGTCACCACCGAAGGAGAGACGCGCCCTTTGCCCCGCCCCTTCCTGGTGATGGCGACCCAGAATCCAATAGAGCTGGAGGGCACCTTCCCTTTACCCGAAGCCCAGCTCGACCGGTTTCTATTGAAAATACAGATAGGCTATCCCACCGCGGAGGACGACCGCCTGATACTCTCGCGCTTCCGCGCTACGGACCCCCTGGACGGGCTGCAACCGGTCGTCTCGTCCGACGACCTCCTTCAAATGCAGAAGGACTGCCATGAAGTACACGTGGCCGCGGACGTCGAGGACTACATAATCCGCCTGATTCACGCCACCCGCGGCAACGCCGCCGTGGAGCTGGGGGCAAGCCCAAGGGCAATGCTGGCGCTCTACAATGCCTCACAGGCGCTCGCCGCTATCCGGGGGAGGTCATACGTTACCCCGGACGATATCAAGTACCTGGTCACGCCCGTGCTCATCCACCGCATTATCCCCAAGTCGGAGAGTCGACTCCGCGGACAAAAAGCGGAGCAGACCCTCAAAGAGATCATTGATTCCGTGTCCGTGCCGGTGGAAGAAATTCCCGGGGAAGGGTAAGCGATGCGGGGCGACGCCTGGCTGTTCCTCGCGGTGCTGATCCTGATAGTCAGCCTGGTGCTGCAGCAGGTCGCCCTGGCGCTGATCTGCCTGCTGTTTTTACTGACCGGCGGCGTGTCCCGCCTGTGGAACCGGTTCTGCCTCCACCGCGTCGAGTACCACCGCCGTTTAAGCCACCACCAGGTCTTTTTCGGCGAGGAGATCGTCCTGGAGATCGAGGTCGCCAACCGTAAGCCCCTGCCTCTGCCCTGGCTGAAAATCGAGGACGAGCTGCCGGAGAAGGTGACCCTGCTCAAGGGCAAGACCGAGCCGATGGCCGAGGACCGCGTTATCCTCACTAATATCTTCCCCATCAACATGTACCACCGGGTGAAGCGGCGCTTCCCGGTGAGTTGCCCGCACCGCGGCGTGTTCATCTTCGGGCCGACTTATGTACAGTCCGGCGACCTGTTCGGCTTCTTCCGCAAGGCAAAAAAGTTCGACCAGCTGGACTATCTGCTGGTGTATCCCCGGCTGGTGCCGCTGGAAAAGCTGGGTATCCCGTCGCGGCAGCTCTTCGGCGATATCCGGCTGAAGCAGCACCTTTTCCAGGACCCGGTGCTCACGGCCGGGGTGCGCGACTACGTTCCCGGGGACAGCCTGAAACGCATACATTGGAAAAGCACCGCCCGGCTCGGCAGGCTGCAGACCAAGGTGTACGAGCCGACGACCACCGTGGACATCAGCCTTTTCCTGGATGTGCGGACACTGAAAGCGCCTTTTTGGGGCAGCATTTACCAGCTCCAGGAGCTGGGGATCATCGCCGCCGCCGCCATTTCCGAGGCCGCCCTCAAGGCCGGCTTCCGCGTCGGCCTGCACGTTAATCAGAATACGCGTTTTTCGCGGGGGATGTTGAAGGTGCCGCACAGCGGCCATCCCGACCAGATGATGCATATACTGGAGGCGCTGGCCCAGATACACCAATCGGAGACCATGCCGATGGCCAAATATATCCGGCAGGAAGCCCCGGTATTGCCCTGGGGGAGCACGCTGCTGGTTATCGCCGCGCAGCCCTCCGAAGAGTTGATCGCGACTTTAATGGATTTAAAGCGAGTGGGGCGCAGCGTGGCGCTGGTGAAGGTGGGCGGGCCGCCCAAAGAAGGGCCGGAGCCGGGGGCGGAAAGCCTGGATATCTATTACATCCATGACGATGTCGGCTGGGACGTAATCAAAGAGATCGGGCTGGCGGAAAAATAAGATGATCAACGCGATGGATTCGACCAAAACCCGGGGCGGCTTCGACTGGCTGGCGACGATCTTTTACCCGCTGTCGGTGGTCCTGATGGAGGTCTTCTGGGTCTATCCCTGTCTGGTCTGGCTGGGCGGCTGGCCGGTGTTTGACGAATCGAGGCCCATCCTGAGCCTGGCCGCGGTGACCGCCGCCCTGGCGGCTTCGCTGCTGGTGACCCGCCTCGCCCTCAGACAGAAGTGGGACCTGTGGCGCGTCCGCGCTACTGTCGTCGGCGGCGGCCTGATCGTCATTTTACTCGTGCTGGCGGCGGACTATCGGGGGGATTATACTTTCCTGAGCGGGGCGTGGTTCAAATATCTGTGGCAGGCGCTGGTCAATACTTTCAGTAATTCACAAACGCTCGTCCTGGCCATCCCGGCGCTGTTGTTCCTGTGGTGGCGGGGGATTGTCCTCGGGCAGACGACCTCTTATTTCCGGGACATCTACCGCAATTTCATCCTGGGGATGGCGGTCCTGATTGTATTGATCATTGTCTGGCAGATTAGCGCGGCTTCAGGGCGAATTGCCGCGCCCGGCGCCGAGATCGGCTGGTTCGTCGTGGCGTTTTTCTTTTTCGGCCTGCTCGCGATTGCGGTGTCTCATCTCTACATGATGCGCCGCTCGATGCCCAGGGAAGACGCGGGGCTGACGTCGGTATGGCGCTGGGTGCCGATAATGCTGGGCGTCATCCTGGCGATGGTGCTGGTGGGTTTCGGTGTGGCCAGCATTTTCTCCCCCGAGCTTTTCGGGAGCATCGGGGATGTTTTTGGCACGGTCGGCAACTGGCTGGGGACGGCCATCGGCTATATCCTGTGGCCGATAATATTCGTGCTGGGATGGGTCGTGCGCATCTTTGTCTATTTGATCAACCTGATAAGGAATGAACCGGATCCGACCGCTGAAGAACCCGGCCTCCCGGACAATCCCGGCTGGCCGGAGGTAATAACGAAGGACCTGCCGGCGTGGGCTACCGAGACCATCAAGTGGTTCGCGGTGGCCCTGGTGGTCGGGCTGGTCCTGTTCCTGCTGGCCAGGGCGGTGTCGCGCCTTCAGACGCGCCGCGCCCGCGACCAGGTCGAGGAAATCCACGAGTCACTGTGGAGCTGGCGCGGTTTCCGCGACGATTTGAAGGAGATGTTCGGGAACCTGTTCAAGAAGAAAGAACCGCTCCCGGAAAAGCCCGTGTTCGATGGGGATTTTGAGGGCGAGATGGATGTCCGCGAGATATACCGCCACGTGCTTTGGGAAGGAAGACTTTCCGGCCTGCCCCGCCGCCGTCAGGAGACCCCCGGCGAATATTCCGTCCGCCTGGGTCATGCGGTGCCGGAAAGCGATAAGCCGCTTAAAGACATTACCCGCGAATACGAGAGCGTCCGCTACGGCGATAACATCGCCCCGGAAGAGCGGGTAAAAAGCGCCAACAGCCTCTGGGAGAAACTTAAAGTGATGCTGCGGGCTATCCGGGGAGATATGTAATTCTTTTGAGTGTTTCGCCTCACCCCCTAACCCCCTCTCCAAACAGATTCATCAGTTGATAACGATAGAACTC
>DAIQQC010000040.1:12130-15384 GCA_036787005.1 Dehalococcoidales bacterium
CTCACCCCCTAACCCCCTCTCCAAACAGATTCATCAGTTGATAACGATAGAACTCTTCTTTGGAGAGGGGGGAAAAAGAAGAGGGGTCGTGACCCCTCTTAGACGCCCCGAACACCAAAGGGGCATAGCTCCCCGAGAAGGTTCACCCCTCTCAGATTACCTTCTCCTCTCCAGCCAAACAAAATACCAGCTCAGATCAATGGAACAGGCTGGAGGGATTAGGGAGTGAGGAATAAAGATTAGTAGAAAAAAGCTTCTTTACGCTTCGTCTTCGGTAAATGCCATCACGTCGTCTATCGTATCGGCATCGCAGCAAAGCATCACCAGGCGGTCGACGCCTAAAGCCACGCCGCCGCATTCGGGGAGGCGGGGCAGGGCTTTAAGGAATTTGTCCGGCAGGGGCATCGTCTGCCCCCGCTCTTTCCCGATCTTTTCAATCGCTTCCCGGAAGCGCTGCTCCTGCTCTTCAGGATCGGTAAGCTCGCTGTAGGCGTTGGCCAGCTCCAAACCGCCGATAAAGACCTCGGCGCGCTCGGCGGCGGATGGATTTCCCGGCTTCAGCCGCGCCAGGGAGGCCGCCCAGGCGGGATAGTCTATCAATACAGTCGGGCGGCCGGGGGAAAAGGCGGGGAGCACTTTCGTCACGAAATCCGTGTCGAACCGCAGGGAGTCGTTTACCACTAAAGGGTCCCAGCCGGCGGCGCTTAAATACGCCTCCCTGACCGCGACCCTCGGCCACGGCGGTTTGATATCTATCGCCTGCCCCTGGTACTCTACCCCGTCATTGAATCCCAGCCCATATGCGACGGTGGTGATCATTTCTTCAATATCCCGGATGATCCGGTGATAGTCGGCCCCGGCGCGGTACCATTCCAGCATGGTGAACTCCGGGTTGTGCCGGCGGCCGCGCTCGCCCTTGCGGAAACTATGGCTGAACTGGAATATCCTCTCGTAGCCGGCGGCGAGCAGCCGTTTCATGTGGAGTTCCGGCGACGCCGCCAGGAACCAGCCTTCGCTGGTAAAGGGGGTGATGAACTCTTCCGGGGCGATGGCCGGGGCGCGGATGGGTGTCTCGACCTCCAGGAAATCCCGCTCTTTGAAGAAGGCGCGGATGTACTCGTGAACTGAGGCCCGGCGCCGCAGGTTGGATTGCAGGCGGGCAAGACGCTCCGGACCGGTCTGAGCCATGGGCTACTTTCCGGTGGAGACCCGCTCGACGTAGTTGCCGGAGCGGGTGTCTATCTTGATGACGTCGCCCACTTTAATGAAAGAGGGGGTATCGACGCGGTAGCCGGTTTCGACGACGGAGGACTTCATCTGCGGGGTGATAGTAGCGGTCTTGGTGGAGAGCTCGGTCTCGATTACCTTGAGGTCGATGGTTATCGGCAGCGTGACGTCGATGGGTTCGTCGCCGTACATCAGCATGACGACCTCCATGCCTTCTTTCAGGAAATTCTTTTTAATGCCGAGCACGTCTCCCGGGACCGGGTGCTGGTCGTAGGTCTTGACGTCCATGAAAATATAGTTGTCGCCTTCCCGGTACAGGTACTGCTCGTTCTGGGTATCGAGCCGGGCCTCGTCGACGTTTTCCCCCGAGCGGAAGGTGCGGTCGATGACGCCGCTGCCGCGCATGTTTTCCATCCTGAGGCGGTAGATGGAGCGTCCCTTGCCGGGCTTGGTAAAATCAACGTCTACGATATTATAGAGCACGCCGTCGATGATCAGCTTGGTATTCTTGCGTACATCCTCGATTTCCATCTACTCTCCTTGTGCTGGTAAGGCCCGGCTTTTTAAAGCGTTGATTAATTATAGCATTCATTCAAATAACTAAAAAGAGGGGCGGACGCAGAAGGGCGGATTAAGGGGGTGGGATAATAAAGTGATTAGCCGGAAGGTTTGTTTCAGGAGTTTTTAACGAAACGGTAGCCGATGTTCCGGACGGTCTCGATATAGGTATGAGTGGCGTCTTCTATCTTGGAGCGGAGGCGGCGGATATGCACGTCCACGGTACGGTCGCCGCCGAAATAGTCATAACCCCAGATTTTGTCCAGAAGGACTTCGCGGGTATAGACGCGCCCGCGGTTGGCCGCCAGCAGCTTGAGGAGCTCGTATTCTTTAAAGGTCAGCTCTACCAGCGCCCCGTTAACGGTCACCTCGCAGGTGGCGAGGTCGATGGTCAGCCCGTTGCACTTTATCTGCTCGCCGCCCTCGTGGCGGGGCGGCTTGCGGACGACGCGGTTGATCCTCAAAGCGAGCTCCCGGGCGTCATACGGGAAAGCCGCGAAATCGTCGGCATCTATAGAGAGGTCGGCTTTTTCCAGCAGGGCTTCCGGGAGGAGCGCGATGACCGGCAGGTCGCGGTCCTGCCTGATCCGCCGGATAAGCCCGGGGATCTCCGGCGCCCGGGCGTCGACTTCGAACAGCAGGACGTCGGGGTCGGCGGCGGCAATCGCTTCACCGACGCCGTTGTTAAAGGGGACGCACGAGCAGGACAGGTCGCGGGCGGCCAGTTGCTGGCGAAGACCGGCCCCGGCCTCAACATCCAAGGCCACGATGAGGGCATGTCGCATAAATTTCACCCGTCTTGCTAATGAGCTTACAGACGGCCGCCCCGGCCGGAGCCAGCGCGGATACAGTCTCAAAACTTTATATGCGGTAACCGTTTACCGTATATCGATGATATCATGTTAGAATCGGGCATGTCAATAGCCGGCGAATAATATACTCACCCCTGCTCCGGCTTGTAGGGCCGGGGTGACAAATAGTATTGTATTTGATATCCCATGCAAATATCCTATAATAGGGAGGGCGGGAGGCGGGGCGTCAAATCCAAGGGAAAAGCCGGTCGGCAGAGAGGACGGGCATGGCTGAGCTAAACAAAGATACCGCGAGACTCGATAAGCTACTGGCGACGTTCAAGGGCGAAAAAGCCGAGCTGATCCCCATATTACAGCGCGTCCAGCAGGAGTTCGGCTACCTGCCAGCAGACGCCATGAAAGAGATAGCCCGATTCGCCAGAGTGCCGGAATGCACAGTATACGGCGTGGCTACGTTCTACGCCCAGTTCAAGTTCGTGCCGGTGGGGCGGAGCATGATCAAGGTCTGCCGCGGCACCGCCTGCTATATCAAAGGCTCTCCCCGTATCCTCGAAGAGATGGAGAAGCGGCTCGGCATCAAGGCCGGGGAGACGACCAAGGACATGGAATACACCCTGGAAACGGTCGCCTGCATCGGCGCCTGCGCCCTGGCGCCCA
>DAIQQC010000041.1:0-4523 GCA_036787005.1 Dehalococcoidales bacterium
CTCTCGGCATAGCTCAACAATGCTTCAAAGGTCAAGGCGGAAAAAGGACTGGCCAGGCTACGCACAGAAATAAGACTGTCGTTATCGATAGCGTTGTTCAGGACACCCACAAACTGGGCGTCCAATTCACCCTCCGCCGTCATCGCCAGCCCCTCGTCGAGCCAGGTGGGCAGGGAGTTATAGGGATTAAAGGTCACCTGGTGGACCACCAGGTGGGTCAGCTCGTGGGCGATGGCGCGCGTGCCCCAGGCGAGCCCTGAAGCATCCGGGGGGATGCCGATGGTCACGACGCCGTACTCGGTGAAGGCGACACCGCCCGTCCATTCCTGCGGGAAGATCATCGAGCCGCGCAGGTCCGCCGAGCTGGCGTAAATATAAAGCCGGACTGGTTCTTCCAGCTCTGCTCCGGTGTTCGCGGCGAGCCGCGAAAGCGCCGCGTCTACCGCATCCATCAGATCATTAGCGAAGGCATCGTCGCCCTCGTACCAGTAGAGCGTGACATTGCCCTGCGTGATATCCCGCCAGTCATAGCGTTCGTCCTCGATGGCGATCCTGAGCGGGACTGTCTCCGACGTTTCCCCGCTGGCGTTGGTTACCGTCCACCAGTAGTCGATACTGGAACCCGGCGGCATACCGCCGGACATCCTCATGTCCCAGAGCCATTCTGCCGTGACGTTCTTAGCCGGCGTAAACGGGACGACTATCTCGCTGACGATCTGGGCGTGCGACATCCTGTCGACGATATAGTGAAGGCGGATATCGGTGATATTGACATCGGAAGAAGCGGTGATATTGAAAGTGAGACTGGCCGGGAAATTCACCTCGACCGAGCTCGCCGTCACCGCCGGCGAGCTGCCGGCCGTCATTCCGCCGGGCACCAGGAGCACCAGCAGCGCTACGACCAGGCCTGTGAACGCAATTTTCTTAATCATCCCTCTTTACCTATTATAGACTTCAAGTAAGCATTAATAAAGTCGTCGATCTCCCCGGCCAGCACCGCCTCCGTCCGGCCGGACTCAAAACCGGTGCGGTGGTCCTTGACCAGGTGGTACGGGTGGAGGACGTAGCTTCGGATCTGGTTGCCCCACCCCGCCTCGATCCTCTTCCCTTTAACGCGGGCTTTTTCCTCCTCGCGCTTTTCCATTTCCCTTTCCAGGAGCCGCGCCCGCAGTATCTTGAAGGCGAAGTCCTTGTTCATGTGCTGGGAGCGCTCGCTCTGGCAGCTCACCACGATGCCGCTCGGCAGGTGGGTCAATCTCACGGCGCTGCTGGTCTTCTGCATGTGCTGGCCGCCCGGCCCGCTGGAACGGAAAGTCTCTACTTTCACATCATCAGGGGCGATGACCAGGTCGACGTTTTCTTCTGCCTCGGGCATGACCTCCACCAGGGCGAACGAGGTATGACGGGCATGGTCGGAATCGAACGGCGAAAGCCGGACAAGTCGATGGACGCCGTGCTCCGACTTCAAATACCCGAAGGCGTAGTCGCCATCGATAGTAATAACGACGCTCTTGATGCCGGCCTCGTCCCCCGGCGAGGTATCCAGCACCTCGGCTTTATAGCCGCGGCGCTCCGCCCAGCGCAGGTACATGCGCATCAGCATTTCCGCCCAGTCCTGCGACTCCGTACCGCCGGCGCCGGCATGGATGGCCAGGATGGCGTTGCGGGTATCGAACTCTCCCTGGAAAGACAGCTGGAACTCAAGCGCGTCAAGCTGCGCGGCGACGCCGTCGAGCTCTTTGCCGATGTCCCTCTGCAGCGCCTCGTCTTCCGCGGCGATCGTGATCATCTCGGCAGACTCGCACAGCTTGCTTTCCAGTCCGCGCCACTGCTGCACCAGGCGCGACCTCTCCGCCAGCTGGCGCATCACGCCCTGGGCGCGGGACTGGTCGTCCCAGAAACCGGGAGCGCCGGACTGCTTTTCCAGCTCGGCGACCTCTTTTTCTTTAGCGGCGACGTCAAAGATGCTCCAGTATGGAAGAGACCCTGGCCTGTAAATCCGCCAACCTGTCTTTTAGTTCTTGCATCTGACTCCGCCTTCCTTTAGTTTATTAACGCGCGGACCCGGCCAATGCCGCATCCGCATTGACTTTTAGATAGCCGCCCGCGGCCTGGTGGGCGAGGCGCGTCGGCTCAGGGACGCGGTAGCCGCGGCAGCATGCCAGCGTCCAGCGCACCGCTTCCGCTAAGGAGATTTTATGCCCCACGGACACGAAGACCGGCTTGACACCCGACCTCGAGCGCAGGACGGCGCCGATGACCCCGCCATCGTCTTTAAGCTCGCTGAAACTGCCCTGCTCGAGGGCCGGCTCATCATATTCGCCGCAGAGCCGCGACTTGGCGCAGCCGATGGTCGGGACATCCAGGCAAAGCCCCAGGTGCGACGCCAGCCCGATACGCCGCGGGTGGGCAACCCCCTGCCCGTCCACCATGAAGAGGTCGGGCGTAACTTTGAGTTTTTCACAGGCCGCCAGAACAAGCGGCGCCTCGCGGAACGTCAACAATCCGGGTACATACGGAAAATCAAGCCGGCCGGTAACCACGGCAATCTCGATGATTCCAAAATCAGGGTAGCCCAGGACGACCGCCGCGGCGGTGCCGGTCTTCGCCCAGCGATCGACGGAGATATCCATGCCGGCGATAAAGCGGGGATTTAGTACCGTTCCTTGCCGGGAGATACGGGGAGCCAAATCAAGCTGTATCTCCCGCGCCCGGGCGGTAGTAACGTTCCATTCGTGGAGGCTGAGAGTCTCCATACCATGATTATAAGCGCAGGAGGGGTAATCGGGCAATGCCGCGTCAAGCTGTACTCTGGGCATGACGTTATGTAAATTACTCCAGCTTCACCCCGCCCGAAAACTGTTAAATGTTTAAAATAAATAAACCGTAATATTCATACAATAAGTTGTTGACAGGTATAACGTGATAGTGCATAATAGGGGACGTAACGTTTTTCCGTAACTAGAAGGCAGGTATCGATGCTGAGAATCAGACTGCGGCGGACGGGGGCAAGAAAGCACCCCAGCTACAGGGTGGTGGTGGCCGACAGCCGGCTGGCCCGCGACGGGGCGTTCGTGGAGATCATCGGGAATTACGACCCCATGACGAACCCGGAAACGGTAGTCATCAAAGAGGAGCGGGCGTTGTACTGGCTGAAACAGGGCGCGCAACCGTCAGAAACCACTGCCAGACTACTAGGTAAGGCAGGTGTTCTGGAGAAGTTCAAACCAGTCAAGGAGAAACCATGAAAGACCTAGTAATTTACATCGCCAAGTCCATCGTGAACGACCCGGACGCCGTAAATGTGGACGAGGAAACCAACGAGGAGGGCATCACGCTCAAGCTGCGCGTGGCCGATGATGACAAGGGCAGGATCATCGGCAAGCAGGGGCAGATCGCCCAGGCGATGCGCACCCTGCTGAGGGTGAAAGCCGCCAAAGCTCAGACCAGAGTCAGACTCGAAATCATGTAGTCTGGCTGTAAAAACTTACGCGGGGGGACATGGGGAGAGGGTGAACTGTGCCAATTAACAGGGGGGAGTTAAAGAGAAACCCAACCGAATAAATGAGGAAAAAGCCCCGGGAAAAATCTCGGGGCTTTTATTTTTTCCTCTAAAGCTGGCGCCGCCGTTTCATCTTGTCGGCCACGCTGATGCGGGTGATGGCACGCTGCAGGGCAGCCTCGGCCTGGATGGCCTCGAGGCCTCCGGGCTTTCTTTCCTTCAGCCTTTCCTCGGCACGCTTGCGGGCGGCCTCGGCGCGGGCAATGTCGATTTCCTCCGCCCTTTCGGCGCTATCCGCCAGGATGATTACGCGGTCAGGCCGCACCTCCAGGAAGCCGCCGGAAATGGCCAGCGACTCGTCCCGGCCGCCCTTGCGTACCACCAGCTCGCCGGCCTGGAGGATGGTCATCAGCGGGGCGTGATGGGGCAGGATACCCAGCTGTCCTTCAACGCCGGGGGCGATGATCGCCTCGACCTCGCCGGAGTAAACGGTCCGCTCGGCGGTGACAATATCCACCTTAAGACTTGACATCGGCCTCGGCCCCCATCTTCTTCGCCGCCTCCGCCACCTCCTCGATGCCGCCCACCATGTAGAAAGCCTGCTCGGGAAGGTCGTCGTACTTGCCCTGTAAGATCTCGTTGAAGCCCCGCACAGTGTCCTCGACCTTCACATACTTGCCGGGCCGCCCGGTGAAGACCTCGCTGACGAACATCGGCTGCGAGAGGAAACGCTGGATGCGGCGCGCCCGGGACACGGACTGTTTATCTTCCTCGCTGAGCTCCTCGATGCCAAGGATAGCAATGATGTCCTGGAGGTCCTTATAACGCTGGAGCACGCGCTGTACCTCCCGGGCGACGCGGTAATGTTCCGCTCCCACGACCGCGGGGTCGAGGATGCGGGAGGTTGAGGTAAGCGGATCGACGGCCGGGTAAAGACCCTGCTCGGCGATGGAACGTTCGAGAGCGACGACGCCATCCAGGTGGCCGAAGGTCGTGGATACGCCGGGGTCGGTATAGTCAT
>DAIQQC010000041.1:4533-15314 GCA_036787005.1 Dehalococcoidales bacterium
GACGTATATCGCCTGGAAAGAGGTGATCGAGCCCTTGCGCGTGGAAGCGATGCGCTCCTGCAGCTCCCCCATTTCTGTCGCTAACGTGGGTTGGTAGCCCACCGCCGAGGGCATGCGTCCCAGCAGGGCGGATACTTCCATGCCCGCCAATGTGTACCGGTAGATATTATCGATGAATAACAGCACGTCCTGCCCTTCTTCGTCGCGGAAATATTCCGCCATCGTCAGGCCGGTCAACCCGACGCGGAGCCGGACGCCGGGCGGCTCGTTCATCTGGCCGAAGACCATCACCGTCTTGTCGATGACGCCGGACTCCTTCATCTCGCGCCAGAGGTCGTTGCCTTCGCGGGAACGTTCGCCGATGCCCGTAAAAACGGAAAATCCGCTATGCACTGTGGCGATATTGCGGATAAGCTCCTGGATGATAATCGTCTTGCCCACGCCGGCGCCGCCGTAAGCCCCGATCTTGCCGCCCTTGGTGAACGGGGCAATGAGGTCGATGACCTTCAGGCCCGTCTCCAGCACCTGGGTGCTGGTCGCCTGCTCCTCGAAGGAGGGCGGGGGGCGGTGGATGGGCCAATGGTCTTTAGCTTTGACCTCGCCGAGATTGTCCAGCGGCGTCCCCATGACGTCGAAAAGTCGACCCAAAGTGGCGCGGCCGACGGGCACCTTCAGGGCCGCGCCGGTATCTACGGCTTCAGCGCCGCGGGCCAGGCCGTCGGTAGGCGAAAGGGCCAGGCAGCGCACCCAGTTATTACCGAGGTGGTCCTGGACTTCCAGGACGATTTTATCATCGCCGCTCTTGATTTCTATAGCGTTATAGAGGGAGGGGAGCCCGCCCGGGGGGAACTCCACGTCCACGACCGTGCCGATTACCTGGACCACTTTTCCTGTAGCCATAAAGACCTCACTTTATTTAAGTAACAAAAGACAAGTAACAAGTATCAAAGCCCCACCCCAATTTTGTTTAATTGTTAGTTAATATTTTTTACTTGTTACTTCCTTATTACTTGTTACTTGTTACTTGTTACTTGATACTTACTCTAATGCCACCACGCCGCCGGTGATGTCCAGTAGATCGCGGGTGATGGCCTCCTGCCGGGCTTTATTATATAAAAGCGTCAGATCGCCGATCAGCTCGTTGGCGCTATCGGTGGCGCTGCGCATGGCGACCATCCGGGCGGATTGCTCGCTGGCGATGGCCTCCAGGATGGCGTGATAAATTTCCATTTCCACGAAGCGGGGTAAAAGCCCGTCCAGCACCACCCCGGCGCCGGGCTCGTAAATGTAGTCGACGTTCTGCGCCTGGGGAATGACCGCCGGCTGGACAGGCAGGAGCTGTTTCAGGGCGGGCTTCTGCACCATCGTGGAAACGAAATGCGCGTGAGATATAAAGACCTCGTCGATTTTGCCGGCGGTGTATTCATCGATAACGATGCGGGAGATAGGGAGGATATCCAGGAAGCGGGGCTGGTCGCCAAGACCGGTGAACTCGGCGCACATTTCACAGCTGGCGCGCGAGGTAAATTCCCTGCCCTTGCGCCCCACGGCGACGACTTCTACCGGTACTTTCTGGTTCAGGATAAAGCGGGCCAGGTTCCGGTTGAGGTTGGCGTTGAGGCCGCCGCAGAGACCGCGGTCGGGCGTGATGTGCACCACGGCCACTCTTTTAACGGTCCGCCGTTGCAGGAGCGGATGCCGCAGGCCGATATCAGGCAGAGCCGCCAGGTCGGCGATGACCTGTTCGATCTTCTGCGAGTAGGGCCGCCCCTGGAGGCCGCGCTCCTGGGCCTTTTTCATCTTGGAGGCGGCGATCATCTCCATGGCGCGGGTGATCTTGGAGATGTTGCGCACACCCCTGATGCGGCGGCGGACTTTTCTAATATCCGGCATGGGTTATTTTATCCCCTTTTTTATAGCGTCTAATCTCTCTCTGGCGACTGGATAGTGCTTAATGACGAACTCTAGTTGGGCACACGGGTAGTTTAGACAATACCCGCAGTTTTTCAAGCCTTTTTCTTTAACGCACGTACGTATCTGGCACGTGGCGCAATGACCCATTTTCACACCCTTGGAATCACAGCCGGTGCAGTTAACATCGGAGACTTTCATCACGGGGATGTTATATTGTTTAGCCCACTTCTCCGCCTGCGCCTGCCGCAGTTTATCATCGTTCTTTTGCGTGGCAATATAAGCGCCGCATTCAGCACACACGAGACCGCAATAAACCATGTCTTTTTCTTTCATACCTTAATCTCACCCTCTTAGACGCCCTCCTTTATTTTATCTAGCGTCTCTTTAGCCTCGGGGACCATCTGGAAAAACTTGTCCAGCTCCGCGCAAACGTAGTCGGCGCAATAGGCACAGTTGACGACGCCCTTCTCTTTAGCACATTTTCTTAATGGACATCCGTTAACGTAGCCGGCGACCCTGCCCGTTACGGTCAGGCAGCCGTCGCAGTTGATGTCCCCGGTCTTGAAATCGTATTTATACTTAATGGTCCATTCTTCGGCCACCGCTTTTCTGCGGTTATCGTCGTCGGCCTGGGTAGCGAGGAAAGCCAGGCAGTCGGTGCAAATAACACCACAGTAGGCGACCTGTTTTTTCCTGGCTTTGGACATATTTTTCACCTTGTCCCCTGTTTTATCCTCACCCTTCTCAAACGCCCTATTTACTAAACCCCTGCTTGAATTCCACGGTGGCTTTCTTCAGGGTCTCCTCGTTCTCTTTGCTCAGGTCTTTGGTCGAGGCGATATTCTTGGCCAGATCGGCATAGCTGGACTCCATGAAGCGATAGAAATCGGCCTCGAAGGCGGCTATCTTGTCCACCGGTATATCGTCCAGGTAGCCGTTAATAACGGCGTAGAGGATCATGACCTCTCTCTCCAGGGAGACCGGCACGAACTGCGATTGTTTCAGGACCTCCTGGATGCGCTGGCCTCGCTCCAGCTGGGAGCGGGTGGCTTTATCGAGCTCGGCGGTGCCGAACTGGGCGAAGGCCGCCACCTCGCGGTACTGCCCCATATCCAGCTTTAGCCGCCCCGCTACTTTCTTCATGGCGGCCGTCTGCGCCTTGGAGCCGACGCGCGAGACCGAGATGCCCACGTTCAGGGCCGGCTTGATGCCGGCGTTAAAAAGGTCGGTCTCCAGGTAAAGCTGGCCGTCGGTGATCGAGATAACATTGGTGGGGATATAGGCGGAGACGTCGCCGGCCTGCGTCTCGATGATGGGCAGGGCGGTCAGCGAGCCGCCGCCGTATTCCTTAGCATACTTGGCCGCCCGTTCCAACAGCCGGGAGTGCAGGTAAAAAACGTCGCCGGGGTAGGCCTCGCGGCCGGGCGGGCGGCGCAGCAAGAGCGAAAGCTGCCGGTAGGCCCAGGCGTGCTTGGAAAGGTCGTCGTAAATGATCAGCACGTCCTTCCCCTGCTCCATGAACTCCTCGCCCATGGCGCACCCGGCGTAGGGAGCTAAATACTGCAATGCCACGGAGTCGGAAGCGGAAGCGCAAACAACGATGGTATGGTCCATGGCGCCGTGTTCGGCCAGCAGCGCCGCGACGCGGGCTACCTGGGAAATCTTCTGGCCGATAGCCACATAAATACAGATCAAATCGCCGCCCTTCTGGTTAACGATGGCGTCCAGCGCGATGGCGGTCTTTCCGGTGGAGCGGTCGCCGATAATCAGTTCGCGCTGGCCGCGGCCGATGGGGAACATGCTGTCGACGGACTTGATGCCCGTCTGGACGGGGGTATCGACCGGGGCGCGCAGCACGACGTTGGGGGCGACGCGCTCGATGGGGCGGTTCTTTTCCGTCCTGACAGCGCCTTTGCCGTCCATCGGCCGGCCCAGGGGGTCGACGACGCGCCCGATAAGCGCCTCGCCCACGGGCACTTCGGCGATGCGGCCGGTACATTTTACCTCGTCGCCTTCCTTCACGCTGGTATAATCGCCCAGGACGACGGCGGAGACGCTGTCTTCTTCCAGGTTGAGGGCGATGCCAACGATATCGTTGGGAAACTGGAGCAGCTCGTTATATTTTGCCGAGGCCAGGCCATGGATACGCGCGATGCCGTCGCCGACCTCGATGACGGTACCGACGTCCACCATGGTCACGGCCGCGCCGAACTGCTCGATCTGCTGTTTAATGATGGAGACTATATCTTCGCCTCTCGTCGCCATAATTTCATCCTCCCGGGTCAGTAATCAGTTATTAGTTTCCTGCCCTGCTCCCGCTTCTTAAATCTTTTTTCAGGGCCGCGAGCTTGCTGCGGGTCGAGCCGTCCAGGAGCCGTCCGCCGACCCTGGCTATAATCCCGCCGATGATCGCGGGGTCGACCGTGGACTCGAGCTGCACTTTTTTCCCCACCATGGCCCCCAGCTCTTCCGCCAGTCTTTCCTTGTCCTTTTTATCGAGCGGGACGGCCGTAACGACCGCCGCCGCCTGGATACCGCGATAGTCGTCGACCAGGTGAGCGTATTCGTCCGCGATTTCCGGCAACAGGTGAACCCCGCCGCGGGCAACCAGCAGCCTGACCAGGTTCAGGGTCAGCGGGCTGACGCCGCCCAGTTTTGACAGGAGCCGGGACTTATCCGCGAACCCGATCTTGGGGCTTTCCAGCACCGCCAGGAACATCTCGTCGCCGGTGGCCCCGACCATCTTTTGCAGGTCGGACTGCCACCGCTCCAGCGCTTTTTCTTCCAGCGCTATCTCAAAGACTGCCTGGGCATAGCGCCGGGCATTGAATTTCCTGGGCATTGATTATTCTTTTTCCTTTAAAGTCGAGCTCTCTTCGAGCACTTTCTCAATAAGCTCGCGGTGCTCTTCCTTGTCCAGCGATTTTTCGATGACCTTGCCGGCCGCCAGTACCGTGAGGTCGGCGAACTCGCGGCGCACCTCGCCGATGGCCTCATCGCGCTCGCGCTGTATCTCGGACCGCGCCCGGTTGACCAGGGCCTCAGCCTCTTTTTTGGCGTCCGCCTGCGCCTTCTGCTTAACGTCCTCGCCGGCCTTCAGGGCGCGGGCGATGCGCTCCTGCCCCTCGCGGCTGGCCTGCTCGAGTTGTTTCCTGATCTCTTCCTGGGCGCCGGTCGATTGCTTTTTCAGCTCTTCAGCCTGCTCCATGCTCTCCTTGATTCTCCGGGAGCGCTCGTCCAGCATGCGCATGAGCGGCTTGTAGGCCACCAGGCGCAGCAACAGCAGCAGGATCACGAACGTGACTACCTGCGTCAGCAGAACCGGCAAATTTATACCAAGCTCACCAATACCGCCCATATTGACCCCCTGTATCGCTTTTCGCCGGCGGCTACATGGTCAGGAAAGCGTGCAACAGTATCCCGGCGACGACCATCACGCCTACCAGCACCGCGGCGATTATAACCGATATAAAAATGGGTAATCCTTCATTTTCCATATATCTTCCCCCCTAAGCCGAATCAGGCAACCATGGCCAGGATGATAGCCACGATGAGAGCGTAGATGGCGATAGCCTCGGTAAGGCCGGCGGCGAGAATCATGTTGGTCATGATGGGGCCGCGGGCTTCCGGGTTTCGGGCCAGGCCCTGCATGGCGCCGTAGCCGATGATACCGAGTCCCAGCGCCGGTCCCAGGGCGCCCAGACCGATGGCCAATCCAGCGGCTAAAAATTTGACTGCTTCTGCATCCATAAAAATTCCCTCCTACAAAGATTTCTTATATCTGATTAATGGGCTTCCTCCGCGTGGGAGGTCACCGCCATCGACGCGAAGACGAGAGTTAGGCCGGCGAAGATAAGCCCCTGGATAAAGCCGATCAATAGCTCCAACCCGTAGAACGGGATGGCCAGCACCCAGGGGATAAGGTAAGCGGTCACCAGCAATAGGATCTCCCCGGCGGTCATGTTGCCGAAGAGACGGAAGGTAAAGCTGATAATGGTGATAAAGCGGCTGAGGAGCTCCAGCATACCGACGAAGGCATCGATAATGCCGGAGAATATACCCATGAAGTCGAACTTGCCCTTGAAAATGCCGCCGATAGCGCGGAAGACCGGGCCGAGGTTGAAATACTGCTTCAGCCACTTGACTCTCATCATCTTTAAACCGAAAAACGCCACGAAGAAGAAAGAGACGAAGGCGACGGCCAGGGGAGTATTGATGTCCGTATTGGCGCCGCGTATCAGCTCGTGGTCGCCGAGGAGGATCGAGCCGTAGCCGGGCACCAAGCTGAGCCAGGCGTTAAAAGCCACGAAGAGGAATATCGTGACGACGACAGGAAAGAACTTGCGGCCGTTGACCTCGCCGGCGGTGTTGCGGCAGAAGTCGTACATCCAGCCGACGATGGCCTCGAAAGCGCCCTGCAGCTTGCCCGGCACGAGCTTCATGCGCCGCGTGACCAGCCAGCTTAACAGCACCAGGAAAATGACGGTTATCCAGCCGGCGAGGATGGAATTAGTGATGGGCAGGCCTAAGACGTGGAAGAGAACAGGGGCGGGGAGGTGGGGCTCCGGGCGCTCTACGGACATCCATTCCAGCCATGAGATCTCTCCAAAGAGCGCCTGCCCCAGCGGCCCGGCGAGAAACCCCATGACGGTAATGACGACAAATACAAGGACAATTATTAAGATGATAGGAAAAGAACAGCCCAGGCAGCCGCGCCTTTTCTTCGGCTCGGTTGCCGCCATTAGCCGTTCCCCTTATCGTTATTGGTCTTCAACAGGGGTCTAATCATTCGATAAGCACCAAAGAACGCTAAAACCAGCCCTGCCAGCAGTCCGATGATCGTGTAAAGCGGCCTTTTATCACCGAGCCACCAGCCGGCTAACGCCCCCCCGGCAATGCAGGTCGCGATGTAAAAGCCGATACCGGTAACCCTGATGGCCGGTAGCCATTTATTCATGCCGACCTCGCTGCCGCCAACCCTGAGAATGATAGCAGAACCAACTATCCAAGGTCAAATTGATAGGCAATAAGATATAGTACCGCCATGGAAAGTATTGATGGAGTGTTTTAGCGGAAACTTACCGGACGCGCTTGCCCTTGAAAGGAGAGCTTCCGAAATCTCCGGCTTTCACCTCACCGGAGATATTATCGCCGGTAACTTCGCCGGTAATGGTAAGATGCATTTTGCCCATCGGGCTCTCGATATCGTTTTCCCAGCTAAACTTATTGCCGTTAACCTTGCCGTTAATATCGCTCTTACCCATCTGGCTTTCAGCCTGTCCGGTAAGGACACTGCCCTTTGACTTAAAAACGAATGTTTCTTCCATTTTTCCCATCGGCGTGTCGATTTCTATTTTATAGGTGCCGTCAATAGGCATGTAATCCTCCTCGACTATCTTGTATTTTGAACTTCAAGGCATATTAACATCGTGCCGGGCTGTTGTCAAATGAAAAAGCCCCGGGAAAAATCCGGGGCTTTCCAATGTTCTATTACGCCGCGTGATTATGATTTACGTTTGTCGAAATCATCGAGGTCGAGGGTGTTGATGAAGTCGTAGAAAGCGGACATCTTTTTCTTCATCTCTTCGTCGTTGACGCGGGGCAGTTTGCCCTTGACGCCTTCGCCCTCTTCAAAGATGGGCTTGCCGGTCTCGCCGTCCAGCAGGATGCCGGCCTTTTCCAGCACCGATTCCTCGGCATATATCGGCACGCCGGTCCGTACCGCCAGCGCCAGCGCGTCGCTGGGCCGCGAATCGACCTCCACCTGCTTGCCGTCGACGTCCAGGATGACCCTGGCGAAAAAGGTGTCGTTCTTGAGGTCGTTGACGATAATCGAGTTGACCGCCGCGCCGAGGATATCGATGACGGAGCTCAACAGGTCGTGGGTCAGGGGGCGGGGCACGGCCACGCCCTGCAGCTTTACGGCGATGGCGTCCGCTTCAGACGGGCCGATCCAGATCGGTAGATAGCGGTCGGACGCCTTCTCTTTCAGGATGACCACCCGCTGGTAGTTCATCAGGCTGACCCGTATGCTGTCAATCGTCATTTCTATCATGACCTGGCCTCCCTTCCCTGCTCACAACCTTCAAGAGTAATTCTAAACCCTCGCAACGACCCTGTCAAATGTTTAATTTCATGTTTTTGAGATTACAAATCGGGTCGGGAAATATGCTATAATGTATCGTCACCCTGCCCGAATCTACCGCTTAACAACGGAGGACAGAGCATGAAACCGAGACCCAGCGCCGTCGTCTGGTTCAATGAAGTGACCAAAAATGACATCGCCCTGGTGGGGGGGAAAGGCGCCAACCTTGGGGAGATGACCAACGCCGGGATTCCGGTGCCCCCGGGCTTTATCGTCACGGCCGCCGCCTACTTCGACTTCATTGAAAAGGCCGGCCTCTATGACAAGATCAAGACCCTCCTCGACCCCATCGATGTTCACAACAGCAAACAGCTCCAGGAAATCGCCGCTAAAGTCCAGAAACTGATCACGGACGCCAAAATGCCCCCGGAGACGGCCAGGGCCATCCAAGAAGCCTACGGGAAAATGGGCAAGGGGCTGGTGGCCGTGCGCTCTTCCGCCACCGCCGAGGACCTGCCGGAAGCCTCCTTCGCCGGGCAGCAGGCCACTTTCCTCAACATCCAGGGCGATAAGGACGTGGTCGTGGCGGTGCAGGAATGCTGGGCCTCGTTGTTTGGGGCGCGGGCGATCTTCTACCGTCAGGAGCAGGGTTTCGAGCACTTTAAAGTGGGCATCGCCGTGCCGGTGCAGCGCATGGTGCAATCCCAGGCGGCCGGGGTCATGTTTACCGTAGAGCCCACCACCAGCGATAAGGGGAAACTTATCATCGAGGCTGTCCTGGGACTGGGCGAGATGATTGTCTCCGGAGACGTCAC
The DNA here is from genome assembly GCA_036787005.1 of Dehalococcoidales bacterium. Taxonomy (GTDB): domain Bacteria; phylum Chloroflexota; class Dehalococcoidia; order Dehalococcoidales; family RBG-16-60-22; genus JBFYTX01. The sequence goes on from DAIQQC010000041.1 coordinate 13,348, forward strand.
TCCTGACCATTATGTCATCGATAAGCAGAGTGTAAAAATAGTCGAAAAACAGATTAAGAAACAGGAATGGAAGCTGGTCAAGAAAGCCGGCGCCCACGGCAAAGCCGACAATACCAAGATCAACCTGACCCAGGAAGAGCAGGCCAGGCAGAAGATAACCGACGCCGAAATAATTCAGCTGGCAAAAATAGGGCTGACCCTGGAAAAGCATTACAATTTCCCACAGGACGTCGAATGGGCCACGGAAGATGGAACGATCTATATTGTGCAGACCCGCCCGATAACCACTCTTAAAGAAACGGCGGGAGCCGCTCATGACATCGACGCGACGGTGCTCCTTTCCGGGGCGCCGGCCAGTCCCGGCGTGGCCTCGGGGCCGGTGAAGATCGTGCCCGACCCCTCGCAGATAGACAAAGTCATGACCGGGGATATCCTGGTGGCGGAAATGACCACGCCGGATTTCGTCCCGGCGATGAAGCGGGCGGCGGCCATCGTCACCGACCGAGGCGGCCGGACGGCCCATGCCGCTATCGTCAGCCGCGAGCTGGGCATCCCGTGCGTCGTGGGCACGGAGAAGGCCACCGCCATCCTCAAGGACGGTCAGATAATCACCGTCGACGGCAGCAACGGCAAGGTCTACGCTGGCAAAATAGAGGTCAAGACGGACGTCAAGGTACGCGCCCGCGGCGAGGTCAAGACCAGGACCAAGCTCCTCGCCAACCTGGCCCAGCCGGAGATTGTCGACCGCGTGGCCATGCGGGACGTGGACGGCATCGGCCTGCTGCGCGCCGAGTTCATGGTCGCCGAGATCGGCGAGCACCCGAGCCACATGATCGAAGAAGGGCGCGGCCGGGAGTTCTCGGAAAAACTGGCGACCGGCCTCACCAAGTTCGCCAAGGCCTTCCACCCGCGCCAGGTGGTCTACCGCACCAACGATTTTAAAAGCAACGAATACAAGGCGCTCAAGGGGGGCGAGCAGTTCGAGCAGGATGAGGAAAATCCGATGATCGGCTACCGCGGCGCGTCGCGTTACATCACCGACATTGCCACCTTCAAGCTGGAACTGGACGCCATTAAAAAGGTCAGGGAACAATACGAAAACCTCTGGGTGATGATACCCTTCGTCCGTACCGTCGCCGAGATGGCGGGCACGATAAAGATCATGGCCGATGAAGGACTGAAACGCTCGCCGAACTTCAAGCTCTGGATGATGTGCGAGGTGCCTTCCAACGTCATCCTGCTGGATGAATTCATCGCCACCGGTATCGACGGCATATCCATAGGCTCCAACGACCTGACACAACTGACGCTGGGCATCGACCGCGACAGCGCCCGTTTAGCGGCCACCTTCGACGAGCGCAACGAGGCCGTCATGCTGTCCATCGAAAAAGTGGTGCGGGGCTGTAAAGCCGCCGGCGTGACCTGCTCCATCTGCGGCCAGGCGCCCTCGGTCTACCCGGAGATCACCGAGAAGCTGGTGGAGTGGGGTATCACCTCGATATCCGTTAGCCCTGACATGATCGATACCACGCGCGACATCATCGCCAGGGTAGAGGCCAAACTGGGGATAAAATAGACTTTTTTATCCTGTAGTGCTATCTTAGGGGCGGAATTTAATCCGCCCCTTTTATTGCCTCTTGATGATTAGTGGTGTAGCATACCGTAAGTGAACATTCAAAAACTTCACGTCCGCCGGCTTACCGAGGAGCGGGAAGAAAGTTTCTCTCCCCACGCTGTGAAAAGCAAAGACTCGCAGGGCAGGCAGCGGCCGGAAGAACCCGACCCTATCCGCACCTGCTTTCAGCGCGACCGCGACCGCATCATCCACTCCATGTCCTTCCGCCGCCTCAAGCACAAGACGCAGGTGTTCATCGCCCCGCTCGGCGACCATTACGTTACCCGCCTGACCCACACGCTGGAGGTCTCGCAGATAGCCCGCACCGTCGCCCGCGCCCTCAACCTCAACG
>DAIQQC010000113.1:0-4351 GCA_036787005.1 Dehalococcoidales bacterium
CTGTTTGAGAGGGGGTAGGGGGTGAGCAACGTTTAATAAAAACAAAAAAGCATCCCCTTGCCATTTTCGTCATTCAGATGTTACACTGTGCTGACGTGAAAAAACCAGCGGGCGCTAAATACACCTCCATGACCATCCACGACCTGCCCGTGGCCGACCGTCCCCGCGAGCGGCTCCAGGCGCTGGGAGCGGCCGCCCTCTCCGCCCAGGAGATCCTGGCCCTTATCCTGGGGAGGGGCATTGCCGGGGAATCGGTGATGGTGACCGCGCAGCGTCTGCTCAGCCAGTTCGGCGGTCTGAAAGGCGTCGCCGGCGCGTCCCTGGAAGAGCTGTCACAGGTGCGCGGCATCGGCCCGGCCAAGGCATCACAGATAAAGGCGGCGGTGGAGCTTTCCAGCCGGGTGGAAGGCCATTCGGAAACCGCGGGAAAGACCGTCATCAAGACCCCGGAAGAGGTTTTTACCCTGGTGCAGGGCCGGCTGAAAGGCAAGAAGAAAGAGTATTTCCTGGCGATATTGCTGGACACCCGCAACCAGCTCATCAGGGTGGCGGAGATATCTGTCGGCAGCCTCGACTCCAGCGTCGTCCATCCCCGCGAGGTCTTCAAAGAGGCGATATCCGCCAGCGCCGCTTCGGTCGTCTTTGCCCACAACCACCCCTCGGGAGATATCGAGGCTTCGGAAGAGGACATCAACCTGACCAAGCGGCTGGCCGAGGCCGGCGAGATCGTGGGCATCGATGTCCTCGACCATATCATCGTCGGGGAGAAGAGCCACGCCAGCCTGAAGCGCCTCGGCCTTTTCTAAAACCGCCTGGTTTCTATTTCTTCTTTTTAGGCGGCGTTTCGTGTCTTTCGGCCGTGATGGGCTTGGTCTTGTCTTCCGGCTTGCGCACGTATTCGGTCGTCAGCGCGATGTCCATGAAGACGATGGGCTTGCGGATGATCCTGAACTCCAGCGGCGTGTGCACCATGCCGGCCGGGATGTGGATAAAACAGGTCTCCGTGATGACGAATTTTTCCTGCTTGCCCTTGGGGCCGACGTACAGCCAGACCTCGGCATCGAATTCGTTCACTTTCGTGGCGTCGGCATTCTGGAACGCCAGGAACTGGTCGAAGTCATGGGTGTGCGGCTCGTTGATCATCAGGAACGGCTCGGTGACGCAGAACCAGTCCATGCGGTAGCCGGAGTTCCATTCGTGGCCCCAGATATGGAAGGACTTGGCGGTGAGCTGGGGATAGAGCTTGGTGAAATCCCGGACAGGCTTGCCCCGGTAGTAATTCATGTATTTCTTGGAAACCATCGCATATCTCCTTTTCGTTTTTTCTTGCCCATCATTATACGGTGGCGGTTCGTGATATTTCAAATAATGTAAACCTGGTAATAATCAACAAATGCAAACAGCCCCCCCAAATTTAGTGCCCTCTCGATTCTGTGCGTGCTTAAATAGTTTGTGTTATATTAGTTAGAGAGAACTCGCGATGAAACGATTTATCTTGATACTGGCGGTTGTCCTATCAGGCGTTCTGGTGTTAACAGCCTGCACCTGCACGCCGCTGCCCACCGGAACTACCACGCCCACGGGTTCGCCGACACCCACGGGCACGATAACGCCCACCGTTACACCGGGGACAGGGACCCTTAACCTTTACGGAACCGACCCCGTTACCCTCGACCCCGCGGTCTCGGGGGAGACAACCTCGCACCAGTTCATCGCCCAGATCTATAGCGGCCTGGTACGGCTGGATGAAGAGCTGGCGACCGTGCCGGATATTGCCGCGAGCTGGGAAGTCAGCCCGGACCGCCTTACTTATACCTTTCACCTCCGCGATGACGTTGTGTTCCACGACGGGCGTGCGGTCACCGCGGCCGACTTTAAGTATTCCTGGGAGCGCACCTGCAACCCGGCTACCGCGTCGGGAGTCGCCGGCACCTACCTCGGGGACATCGCCGGGGCCAGGGACGTGATCGAAGGCAGGGCTGCCGAGATCAGCGGGGTGAGGGTCGTTAACGATGCCACCCTTGAAGTGACCATCGACGCCCCCAAGGTCTATTTTCTCTCCAAGCTGACCTATCCCACGGCCTTCGTCGTGGACAGCAATAACGTGGATGACGGCGCGAATTGGTGGCGCCACCCTAACGGTACCGGGCCATTCAAGTTCAAGGAGTGGCAGGACTTTAGCCTGCTCGTCCTGGAGAGGAACGATAGATATTACGGGGAAATGGCCGCTCTGGCCAGTGTCGAGTACCACCTCTGGGCGGGTGTGCCGATGAATCTGTACGAGACCGGCGAAATCGATGTCGCCGGGGTGTCGGCGATCTACATCGACCGTGTTACCGATCCCGCCGGGCCGTTCTATAATGAGCTCCAGACCACACCCGAATTAAGCTTTAGCTGGGTTGGCTTTAATGTTACTAAGCCGCCTTTCGACGATGTTAATGTGCGCCGGGCCTTCACGATGGCATTAGACAAGGACAGGATGATCGCGCTGATATTCCGGGACCTCGTCCAGCGCGCCGAAGGCATCCTGCCGCCGGGCATCCCCGGTTATAATCCGGACCTGGTCGGGCTGGACTATAATGTAGCAGCGGCCAGGGAACTGATCAACCAGTCGAGCTACGGTGATGTAGCCAACCTGCCCCCCATCACCATTACTACCGGCGGCTACGGCGGGCTGATATCCCCGGTGCTGGAAGCGGCCGTCACCCAGTGGCGCGAAAACCTCGGTGTCGAGGTCACCGTGCGCGTGCTGGACCCCAACTATTACGTGTATAATCTCAAGGCGGAAAAGGACGAGATGTTCGACATGGGCTGGGTCGCCGATTATCCCCACCCCGAGGACTTCCTGGGGGTGCTTTTCCGCACCGGCGCCGAGAACAACTTCGCCGAGTATTCCAATCCGGCTTTCGATGCACTGATCGACCAGGCGGGAGTCGAGGCGGACGCCGCGGCCAGCCTGGAGCTTTACCGGCAGGCGGAACAGATGCTGGTCAACGATGCCGCCCTCCTGCCTTTATGGTTCGGGGAGAACTTCGTGCTGGTGAAGCCTCACGTGCATGGCTACGTTGTCAACCCGCTGGGCTTTGCCTGGCTGAACAAGGTGACGATAGAAGACTAATCGGTTACACATATTCAGCGGGGCACACTGGCAATAACGGGTATGGAGGCTAATGATGCGTCTGGAAAACGTAAGCGAAGCCGAGCGGAAGATGTTATTGAGCTTCAAGTGCCCGTCATTTGCAACTCATCCCTGGGTAAGCGGCCCTCCCCTGAACAAAAGACGTGTGGCCATCATTACCACGTCCGGTCTGCTCGGCCGGCACGACCGTCCTTTCCAGAATGACCCCGGTGACAATTATCGCGTAATACCGGGCAGTTCTCAGGCTAACGATCTGGTGATGTCGCACATGTCTACCGGCTTCGACCGCACCGGTTTCCAGCGGGACTGGAACGTTATTTTCCCCCTGGACCGGCTGCGGGAAGCAGCGGCGGAAGGCATTATCGGCAGCGTGGCTGACTTTCACTATTCCTATAACACTATCCGCGCCCAGCCGGATGCCCCGGAACCGATGCGGGAAGTCGCCGCCCTGCTCAAGAAGGACCGGGTCGATGCCGCCGTGCTCTTTCCTGTCTGACCGGGCTGCACACACGCCGTTGGCGTGCTGGCGCATTTTATCGAGGAAGAGGGGGTGCCGACCGCCGGGATCAGCCTGATCCGGCCGCACACGGAAGTGATCCAGCCGCCGCGGGCATTGTGGGTCCCGTTTGAGCTGGGACGTCCCTTGGGGCCGCCCAATAACCCCGTTTTCCAGAAACGGGTCCTGATGGCGCTTTTGAAATTATTTGAAGCGCCGTCCGGTCCATTACTGGTAGATTTCCCCGATGAGGAGCCGGAATCGTCCGAAGAATCAATGGTGCTGTCCTGCCCGGTGATTTATGCCGGGGACGCGGATGAAGCCGGGGCCGCTGACACGCTGGAAGCAGCCTTTCACCGGGAAATGACGGCCATGCGTCCGTGGTACGATATGGCCGTGGCGGAACGGAAGCGCACCACCGTAGGCATCAGCGGTATCGGCATTGAAGACCTGGGGGTGTTTCTTTGTGCCTGTGTTCAAGGCAAGGAGCCGGAAAGCCCCCGTAAAGACTTATCGCTGGCATACGCCATCAAGTTTGCTGCCGAGGACCTGAAGGCCTACTATATCGAGGCGATTACCGCCCAGCCGGGTCAGCAAGGGGCTTCCAGCCGGAAGCTTCAGGACTGGTTCTGGGACGAGACGAGAGCCGGGGAGCTGCTTCTGGAGTTGAAAAAGGTCTGCGAGGCCAGTCCGGACAAAACATTGAATATGATTGG
>DAIQQC010000114.1:0-4348 GCA_036787005.1 Dehalococcoidales bacterium
CCGCCGAGAGCCTCATGTTAAAGCCCATGGAGTGCCCGGAGCCGGTGCCCTTGTTAGAGCCCATCTGAATTACGTAATTGCAGTACTTGTAGTCCGGCACAATGGACCAGGAAGCGTGATACAGGCCGGCGCCCATGTGAGAACCGCTGCCGCAGTGCAGGCCGGCGCCGCCGACATACCAGTTCTTGGTGCCGAATACGGCGCCGAAGACGCCGAAGCCCAGGGGCAGGTCCGGTCCGCTGCCCGGTCCGGGCGTACCGCCGTGAAGCAGTTTATTGGGGTTCTCGGCGCGGATTTTCTTTAGTTTCACGGCAATTTCATCCAAGGCTTCATCCCAGGAAATCCGCTTCCACTTCGGGTCCTCGAAGAGTCCTTTCTTGGGATTGGTCCGGCGCATGGGGTAGTTGAAGCGGTTGGGGTCATAAAGGGCCTGGATCATGGCCTCGCCCTTGGCGCAGAGACCGCCGCGGGCACCGAAGTCATTATCCGGCTCGCCCTCGATCTTGATGATGACCCCGTTCACACGGTGGGCGCGAATTGTGCACTGGCCATAGCACCCGCCGCATGTCGTTTTCACCCAGGCATCGTCCCAGATCTCCGGGTTGCCCTTGACCGACATACCTTTTACCGGCTTGGTATTTACCGTCCTGTCTTTTGGTTGTGTTACCATTAGTCCACCTCCTTAGTGTTACCTTTCATTATGATTTATTACCGGCTTCGACCAGGGTCTTCAGCAGAGCGTAACGCTCGTCGACCTGTTTCTGAAGACCGGCGATGCCGTCCTCTTTAAGATGGGAAAATTTGCGCATGAGCTTGGTGAAGTCCGAGACGGGCTTAGGGCTGGAAACCTCGACGGTAAAGCGCGGTTTGCCGTCCTCGGCTTCCCAGAGCGGGAAGTAGTTGGTCCTGACGGCGGTGCGGCAGACCTCGATGACGGTGTTGGAATCGATGCGCCAGCCCACCGGGCAGGGCGAGAAAACGTGGAGATACACGAAACCTTCTTTAGCCGCCTGCTGGGCCTTCTGGAGCTTCTTGACGAAGTCCTCCATGTGGCTCGGGGAGGCGGTCGCCATGTATTTTGGCTTGTGCATCAGCATGAGCATGGTCATGTTTTTCTGGGCGGTCGGTTTGCCCTTGCCGACCTTGCCCACCGGGGTGGTAGTGGTGGCGGCGCCCTTCTGGGTGGAGGAGCTACGCTGGTTGCCGGTGTTCATATAGCCCTCGTTATCGTAGGCGATATAGATGAGGTGTTCGTTCCTCTCGGCGGCGCCGCTGAGGGTCTGGAAGCCGATATCCGTAGCGCAGCCGTCGCCGGTAAAGCAGACCACGGTGGCGTCCTGGCCGGTGCGGCGGAAATAGCGGGACAGGCCGGTGCCGCTGGAGGCGACGCCGGTCATGACGCAGGCCAGGTACGACAGCTTGTGCCAGGCGCCGACGTTCTGCCCGTGCAGGACGGGCGCCGAGCAGGACGGAGTGCCGACGAACACCATGTTCTTGCCGAGCACTTTGGGGACCGTCCGGGCGATGAGCTCCAGCGGGCAGCCGGCGCACCAGGCCACCCCGCCGGAGAACTGCTCCTCCGTAGTGTAATAGTCGAAAACTTTATTTCTTTTTTTTGTCGTTTCTACCATATCATTTACCTCATTACTCCATCGGAATCCAGGTCACGTCCTGGTAGGCCTTGCCTTTGGCGGCGGCGCCGACTTCGTCCACCACCCTCTCGATATGGGGAATGGTGATATCCAGGTTGGCCAGGCCGTCGATATAGCTGAGGATGGGCGGCGCGCCGATAGCCGGGGCGATAGCTTTAAGCTCGGTACACATGGGGCCGTACTTCCAGCCGAAGCCGACGCTCCGGTCGATAACGCCGATCGCCTTTTTACCCTTAAGGGCTTTTATCAGCCGCTCTTCCGGGAAGGGACGGAACAGTCTTTGCTTCACCAACCCGACCTTGATGCCCTGCTCCCTCCTGGCATCGACGACAGTCTTGGCGGTGCCGGCGGCGCTGCCGGAGGCCAGTATCGTGAAATCGGCGTCGCTGTTTCGGTACTCTTCTATCTGGCCGCCGTAGCTCCGCCCGAAATAGGCGCCGAACTCCTTATCGATTTCGTCGACCTTCTGTTTGACCCTATCGAGAGCCAGCCAGTGCTTGTAGCGGACTTCGACGTAGCCCATTTCCATGCCGTGCGTGCCGCAGCCGGTGGAGGCGCCGGGGATAAGGCGGGGGCGCTGCGGCTGTTTTTTCAGGTCGGCCAGGAAGGCGTCCACGTCCGCCGGGTCGGGCATCTCCACAGCCTCGGCGAGATAGGAGAGGTAATAGCCGTCATAGTTGACCATCACCGGCAGCTGGATATCGAAATCCTCGGCGAGCTTGTAGGACATGATAATCTGGTCGACGATCTCCTGGTTGTTTTCCACGATAATCTGCACCCAGCCGGAGTCCCGGGTGGAGATCATGTCCTGCTGGCCGGAGGATACAGCCTGAATGCCCGGGGTCTCCCGGTTAACGTTGACCATGACCACGGGCACGCGGTAGCCGGACGCCTGCAACATCGCATCGTACATATAGACGAGGCCGTAAGACGACGTGGCGGTGAAGGTGCGCGCGCCGGCCACGCTGGCAGCGAGGACCACGTTCATCGCCGAGTTTTCACCTTCCACTTCAACGATCTCTGAATCCAGGGAGCCGTCCGCGACGAATCCGGATATCGTCTCCGCCACTTCACTCTGGGGAGTAATAGGATAACAGGCGATGACCTCGGGACGACATAAACGCGCCGCGTTGGCCGCGACGACGTTGCCAGTCATGACGCTGACTTTACCTTTTTTAGCTTTCATTTGGAGAACTCTCCTTCCGGGACCATGGCGTAGGCCTGTTTGGGGCATTCCTTAGCGCAGATACCGCAGCCCTTGCAGAAAGCCAGGTTGGCTTCATAATGGTCGCCCATGTCCTTCATGCACTGCGGGGGGCAGTATAAAGCGCAGAGCCCGCAGTAGTTGCACTTGCTGACGTCCAGCACCGGGCGTTCGGTGCGCCAGGAGCCGGTGTCCAGGACCAGCATTTTCTCGTTGGCGTCCGACCACGGACTTTCAGTTTTAAAAATCATCTTGTGTTTAATTACCATTTGGTGACCTCCACTTCCTTGTAGCCCCTCTCGGCACTTTTGAGGTTCCTCTGGAGGATATCGCCGCTGAGGTAGTCCGGCAGACAGGCTAAAATGGATTCCAGCTTGAGCCAGCCGGTGGCCGCCGCGAAGGCCCCGAGCAGGCAGGTATTCGGGATGTCCCGCCCGATCTCCTGCATGGCGATACTGGTGGCGTTGACCGCCCCGCCGATCTTGATATTCTCGTTCGGCTGGTCGGTCAGCTTTTTAGGGCTGTTCAGGATAAAGGCCGCGCCCGGCTTCACCCCGGTGAAAAGCGTCGGCAGGGTCAAGAGGCCGGGGTCGATGACGAGAATTCCGTCGGGATTATAAATCTGGGTTTTTTCCCGGATAGGCTTGTCATCGACGCGGGTGAAAGCCACCACCGGCGCGCCACGCCTTTCAAAGCCGTACATGGGGAAGCTGGCCACGTACTTTCCCTCAGCTACGAAGGCTGAGGCCAGCATACGCGCCGCCAGCACGGCGCCCTGCCCACCCCGCCCATGAATCCGTATTTCTTTCACAGTAGCATAAACCCCTCTTTATATTTATTCAGCGTGGATGAACCGGTTCCGCTGTGAACCTCTATTTTTTTAGCGCCGGGCGCGAGGCTTTACCGTTGGACGTCCTGGTTATGCGGGGTAAAAGGCTCTCCCGGAGTTTCCTCATCGTGTCCACCAGGTCTTCAGCCTGCTTGCGGTCCATGCAGGAAAGCGCCTCGCGGCTCAGTTCCTGGGCGATGGGACTCAAGCGGTTGGCTTCCTTCCAGCCCTTATCGGTGATAACGACCTTGACCGAGCGCCCGTCATCGGGGGAAGGCTCGCGGTGCACCACGCCTTCCCTTTCCAGGGTATTGATGACGGCGGTGATGGAGTTTTTCTCGCGGAAGACGCTCTCGGCTATTTCGGAGGGGGTCATCTCGCCGCCGCTGACGAAGAGCGCACTCATGACGTTAAAGCGAATCAGGGTAGCTTCATGCCGCTTTAACTCCAGCTCCAGGTATCTCGCCAGCACTTCGAAGGACATGAGGATGGAGAGCAGGGTGCCCAGCGGGGTCTTATCGGTCCTCTTAACAGCTTCGCCGGTAGTCATGTTTCCTCGTTATGCCGCGTTGTATTCGTTCCATCTAGAACTATATTATAACTTTTGGAAGCGCCTGTCAACAGTAATTTACATACGCTTTAGGGGAAATCCGTTATAACTGG
>DAIQQC010000042.1:0-8792 GCA_036787005.1 Dehalococcoidales bacterium
GGCACTACGTCATGGTGATTTTACCGCGGCCTGACGCGGGCGAGGTCTGCGGAGGCCAATCGAGCTATTTGTACTTGCCCCCGGAACACGTGGTTGTTATTACGGATTAATATTTTTATAGTGACGCCCCTGGAGCGATTCGAACGTTTGACCTCGTCTCAGCAGCGCTCCTTGCCGCAGGCTTTTCTCCAAGATTTCTTCGACATGGCAACTCCCCTTAAACCCATGCCTTTTCGGCCGTAGGCGACGTTCTCATACATGGTCCTCATAAAAGAGTTGGGTTTCTGAAAGACCGTGGCCACCCGCTTGCTGGGCCCGACTGCGTTGGGTTGTTATCGGGTTCGCTGTCTCCCTAATGATGTTCAATTTCATAACGTGATCCTATACAAAACCGGGGATTATTGGAAGATAGGTATTCACCCGGTGTCAAGGATTTGACATAAAACCGGAATTAGGGGTCTTTTCGAATAGAACGGAACGTTTCTATAGTGGCTGACCTGTTGGGGACAACTATCAAAAAAAAGCCGTGTCAGCACCCAATACAAATTTCGTTAAAAACGATAATCTTGTTAAGTAACTAGTACTAAATTACCTGTGCCGGTAGTACCTAGGCTCAATTATTTGGCTAGAATACGAGTTTTAAAACCATGAAGGAGGTTGATGATGTCGAAAATACTAGTAAGTCTGATGACGGTGGCTCTGGTAGCCGCTCTGATCGGGGGTGGTGTTTATGCCTATTTCAATGATGTCGAAACCAGTACCGGCAATACTTTCGCTGCCGGTACGCTTGACCTGAACCTTGATGGTGGCAACACCAATGTCGTGAAGTTTAACGTGAGCGACGTTTCACCTGGCGGTAGTGGCGGAGGAACCTGGACAGTCACGAACGCAGGTACCATGGACGGTTACCTGGACCTCGAGACTGTCGGCTTTGTTGAGAGTATCGGGACGACCACTGAGCCGGAGCTGGTCGACGAACCCACCGGGCTCGATACCGCCCAACTCGGCAGCTATCTCATGGCACATATGTTTATCGATACCAATAATGACGGGGACTGGGATGCGGGTGAAACGGACATCTTCGGTACCAATGCCGCGCCGTTAGCGATAAATACCATTGCCGGGAATTACAGCCTCGATCTTTCCCTCGTCGCCAGTGGCACCAGCTACGTCACCTTGAGATGGTCCGTCCCGGTAACTGCCGATAATAGGATCCAGGGTGACAGCGTTATCCTTGGCATGACTTTTGAATTGCAGCAGAGAGCTGCTGACTAGTCGATAGATATAAACCAAATACAGGTAGTTGTCTCAGGCGATGGGTAACCATCCCATCGCCTGAAAGCGGCATTATGTTGGGGATGCACAAGATGATACCTGGCAGATATGGCTCTAGGGGCTGGTGAAGGAGAGGGTGATGAGGAAAGCAGCTAAAAGATCCGGCTTCGCCTTGATCATCCTGCTTATAGCTGTTGCTGCGTTTACTTTTCTGGCACCTCACTTTGGCTGGAGGGTAGACGCCGTTTTCACCGGCAGTATGGAGCCGGCGCTCAAGGTAGGGGGCGTGGTAATAACATGTCCGGCGGAGGCCGATGAAATAATGGCGGGGGACATCATCACATTCTATTCCCCGCAGACAAAAAAACTTACGAGTCACCGGGTAACGGCGATACAGAGCAACTCATCGTTATACTTCCAGACCAAGGGAGATGCCAACGAGGATGTCGATGCCGTCGCCGTGCCTGTAGAGAACCTGGTGGGAAAAGTCTACTTTCACATTCCCTACCTGGGTTATGCTACTCAATTCGTCAAGACTCGCCTGGGTTTGATATTGACCTTATTCCTGCCGGGACTTATCGTGATCCTTCTTGAGATAAGAAACATCTGGCGAGTTCTTCACGGCGACCCGCCGGCGAGGAAACAGGTGACGAGGTGAGGTGAGTGAAACACAACTACTGGCTTAGCTCGCTCGCCAGCCTGGTGTTGGTATTCTTCGCGAGTAACGTTGGCATCACGCAGAGCGCTCTGGTTGACCTGGAGGGTTCTACGGGCAACGCGTTCCAGGGGTGGACCTCCACGCCATGGCTTCAAAGCATTCAGTCAGATTTTAACGCCGGCTTCCTAAATAATGTCGATACTTCTCTAAGCCCCGGGGACGTTACCCTGGCAGCCGTAAGCGGCTGGTATAATACGTCCTGGAATCGCAGGGCGCCTATCACCATCAATAACCCTGGGGACGCGCTGTCCGGCTACCAGGTCAGGATTACCGTAACCTACGATGCCGACATGCAGTCGGACTTCAATGATATACGTTTCACGGCCGACGATGGCACCACTCTGATCTCCTATTGGAGGCAGGGTTATAGTGCCGGCGTTTCGGCGGTTTTTTGGGTAAGGGTTCCGTCTGTCCCTTCAGGAAGCTCGACGGTTTACTTGTATTATGGCAACTCTGGTGCTGGTTCAGCCAGCGACGGGACTGCGACTTTTGATTTTTTCGACGATTTTAGCGGTGACCTGAGCCAGTGGACTATTGATCCTGAAAATACCGATAAGGTGTATATATCTGCGGGCGGCGGTAATCCCTCTCCGAGTTTAAGACACGACCCGGATTCCAGCCAGACCAAAAATGGCTATTTTGATACGCGACTCATCACCAACGACTACGTCATGCTTAACGGCATAATAGAATACGAGGTTTATCTTGCTGGCAGCCCGAGAATAATCCATCAATTGGGCTGGAGGGTGCCGAGTCTAAACTTTGAGAACGGTTATTGCTGGCGTGTGCAGACAGCTACCTCTGATGGAGGGCATTTGAGATTTACCGGAAGAGCGTCATGGGCGACATTCGGCACCGCGTTCAATCCCGTCTCGGCCAATGCGTGGCATAACGTTAAGGAAGTAGTATCGGGCTCAACTTATACCGGGTATGTCGATGGCGGCGGTGCCTATTCCGGCACCGACTCCACAAAGCTAACCGCAGATCATCTGGTGTCACACGTCCACGGGGTGAGCCTTAACGCAGGCAGTTATGTCCTGGTAGATAATATTAGGGTCCGTCAATACGCCAATCAAGAGCCAACAAACAGCGTGGGGCCAGAAGAAAGCAGGTATGTTTTTTCCGGAACCATTGCTTCTCAAGTTTTAGACTGTGGAATATCCGGAACAAGGTGGGACGCTATATTTTGGAATGGAACTTTGCCTGCAGGCACCGGCATAAATCTCGAGGTTAGAGCTAGCGATATATTTTTTGATGGAGATGGCCTCAGCCCCTTATGGATTATAGTCGGGGGAATATCCCCGGTTACATCGGATTTGCCTTCAGGTAGGTACGAACAGTGGCGGGCGACTTTGACTACTTCGGATACGAACCAAACACCCGTCCTGCACGAAGTCCTGGTTTATCACAACTGATGCCAGATGAAGTGTTGATATGACGTCTTCATTAGGAACATTATATATCGTCGCTAAAGTGGTTTTAGCCGTAACCATGTTGGTTACCATCGTCAGCTTCCCGTCCGCCCCGATACAGCCTCAGGAGCCTATCCGCCTGGTGCTTGGGGGCGAAGGAAGTACCAGCTGGGATATCGGTAACATTAAACCGGGTGATAGCGGCCATAAAACGGTCGAATTATACAATGATAGCGATAGTGACGGCTATATTATCATCTGGATAAGCGATACTGTTAGCGGCGAAGGCATAAACCCCGAATCCGAGACCGGAGACACTGCCGAACCGGGCGAGCTCGGCGATTATTTACTTTTCAATGGTTCATGTAGCCGTCTGGACACTAACCTGAGCCTGCCGGTTACCATTAGTGCCTTACCGCAGAGCGCCTCGGACCCACATTATTTTAAAATCGCTCCATTTCGTGCCCGCGAGAACATAATTTTGACCTGGGAATGGGAGTTCGCGAAAAGCGGCCTACCTCAAGACAGCGCCCAGGGTGACAGTCTCTCGTTCACTATTAATTACCTTTTTGAGGCATAACAACTTAGTAGAGTATTCTTAAAGTCCCGCGGCTGCCAGAATATCGGGCACGACTTCTTCCTTGCCGATAGCCATGATATGTACGCCATCGCAAACAGCGCTTTTCTTAAGAGCGGCAATCGTCCGCCCCGCAATCTCTATTCCTTTGCTTAACACCGCTTCCTTGGGTACTTTAGATAATTCGTCGATCAAATTTTGAGGGACGAAGATACCGGGTACATTTTCGGTCATGTACTTTGCCATGCGTGCCGACGATAGCAGCACAATACCAGCCATTATTTTGATCCTGAATTTACGGGCATATTCCATAAACCTGGTAAAATTATCGAGGTCGTAAATAGCCTGGGTCTGGAAAAACTCGGCGCCGGCCTCGACTTTCTTTTCAAACTTGATAAGTTGCGGCTCGATGGGCCTCGCCTCCGGGGTTACGATAGCTCCTGTGCAAAACTCGATTGATCCTTCCAGTTTGTTACCACCCATATCCTGACCGGACATCATCTGGTGAATCACCTTCAAAAGCTGCAATGAATCAAGGTCAAAGACGCCTTTAGCCTCCTTGTGGTCGCCTACAGGCACGGCATCTCCGGTAAGACACAGGACATTCCGGATACCGCGAGTGTATGCAAAGAGAAGGTCGGCTTCCAGGGCCATGCGGTTGCGGTCACGGCAGGTCATTTGCATAATAGCTTCACCGCCCATCTCTTTTATAGCCAGGCAGCCACCCAGAGAAGGGAAACGCATCACGGAGCTCTGGTGGTCGGTAACATTAATGGCATCCACCTTATTCTTGAGAATATCGATATGGTGAAGCATCTTGTCCAGGTTAGTCCCCTTGGGCGGAGCAACCTCGCTGGTAATGACAAATTTTCCAGAGTTGAGGGCTTCTTTAAAACGCGATACCATTATCCTTACCCCCCTCACAGAATTCTTATTGCCCTTGGTTTGAGTGCGATGTGATGGTTACGCGGCGGCTGGTATTGATGCATCAGTTCGAGTCTGCCCTGCTCTTTCAAGCGGTTATAAATAAGAGTCCAGGCGCAGTCCTTCTCTTTATCCACCTCGCACTTGCCGTTATTAGTGCCGCCGCAGGGTCCATTGACCAACCCTTTGTGGCAAGCCGTGATGGGACAAATACCGGCCGTTTCGCCGAGGAGGCACTGACCACACTGGGCACAAGCTTCGCGAAAGAAGCCGGGGGTCTCTTCGACACCGATGAATAGGGTATCCACTGCCGGAATCACCGGCTTCCCGATATAGAGATTCATACGGTGCATTCCCAGGGCGCAACTCATCGACAAAATACAATCGGCGCCGCGAATATATTGTTCATTTTCTTTCATGGCAGTTTCGGTCATGTCATCACAAGCGGTAGGGATAACCACGCCGCCGGTGACACGTTTACCCATCTGCTGAAGGTGCCCCTTCATTTCTGCGACCTGATCGACGCCGCCGGTCTTCGTTAAAGTAGTACAGGTGCCGCAGCCAATAACGAATACCCTGTCCAGGCCTTTCAGGCCGCGTTGAATCTCGTCAATCGTTTTTTGCCTGGTTATTGATTTCATGACGAATACCTTCCTCTATTGTTGATCTAAACCAACAGAAATTATTTCAACTTTCCAGATCGCACCGCAAACATCTTTTTGCCTCACGCCGGGCGATCTCTTCGGAGAAGCCGAGCTCTATTTCAGCAAAGCTGGCCCGTCTTTCCGGCAGCGGGAGAGTCGTGATTTTGGTCCTAGGCTTTGTCTCCCACGTTTCCTCATCCGGAGGCCGCGCCTCAACCACTTTGGTTTTGCGGTCGTGTATCTCAACCCGGGAAGTGTCTTTCCGCAGGTATTTGTCGATAGCGATGGCACCTCTCCTGCCGGCGGCAATGGCTTCCACAACCATGCCCGGGCCGGTAACGAAATCGCCGCCGGCAAAGATACCGGGCACATTGGTGGCCAGGGAGTTACTATCGGTGACCAACGTTTCCCACCTGGTGCGCTCCAGAGCGCTATCGGGCGGCAGGAAAGAGAGGTCGGGTGCCTGCCCTACGGCGGCAATGACCGTATCCGCCTCGGCAGTGAACTCCGAGCCGTCGATGGGGATAGGGCGGCGCCGACCGCTTTCGTCAGGCTCTCCCAGCTTCATACGGGTACACTGCAATCCGGTAACCTTCCAGTTATCACTCATTATCCGGGTCGGCGTGGAAAGGAAAAAAATATTTACACCTTCATCGATGGCTTCTTCATACTCCACTTCGGATACCGGCATTTCGTCCCGGGAGCGGCGGTAGTAGATACTTGCCTCATCAGCGCCGAGTCTCAGAGAGGTCCGGGCGGCGTCCAGGGCGACATTGCCTCCCCCGATGATTGCTACACGCTTGCCCACTTTTACTGCTCTGCCAAGTCTGACATCACGGAGAAATCGCAGGCCATAGTAGAGACCTTCGATATCCTCAACCTCCCCCGGAATGCCCAAACGTTGACTCCTCTGCGCGCCCGCCGCGATGAAAATAGCAGCAAATCCATCCTTCCGCAGGTGCTCTACGGTGAAATTGGCATTAATCGGTGTGTTGTATCTTATCTCTACCCCCCGCTTGACGATGTAGTCGATATCCTGCTGGATAGCGGTCCTGGGCAGGCGGAATTCCGGAATCGCCACCGATAGCATACCTCCGCCCACAGGCAGGGCTTCGAAAACTGTGGCCTGGTAGCCTGCCTCTGCCAGGAAATAAGCGCAAGCCAAGCCGGTTGGACCCGCCCCCAACACGGCAATTTTCTCCTTCTTGGTCAGAGGAAAAGGCTTTACTTCCCCAAGTTCGGAGCCATGCTCCGCATACCAGTCGGTGGCAAAGCGCTTTAAAGTCCTGATGGCTACAGGGTCGTCCAGCTCACCGCGGCGGCATCGGCTTTCACAGGGATGGTGGCAGATACGGCCGCAGACAGCTGCGAAGGGATTGCGCTCCCTGATAGTCTCGATAGCCGCTTTGTAGTCGCCATCGGCAATATAGGATACATACTTTGGGATATTGATACCTGCCGGGCAGGTATGCTGGCAGGGCGATATCATCAGGGCTTCGCACACCGCCGCCGGGCATCTCTTCTCCTTGATATGTGCCTCATACTCATCACGGAAATAGTTTATGGTGGAAATGACCGGGTTCGGGGCGGTCTGCCCCAGGCCGCAGAGCGAGCACTCCTTAACGGTTCTGGCGATAGAAAGCAGGGAATCGATGTCCTCATCACGCCCTCGGCCCTCGGTGATCCTGGTCAGTATCTCCAGCATCTGCCTTGTACCCAGACGGCAGGGGGTACACTTCCCGCAAGACTCGCTCTGGGTAAAGCTCACAAAAAAGCGGGCGACCTCAACCATGCAGGTGGCCTCGTCCATAACCACCATACCGCCGGAGCCCATTATCGAACCGAGCTTGGCGAGTGTTTCATACTCGATCGGTGTTTCAATAAAACGTGCCGGGATACAGCCGCCGGAAGGGCCGCCTGTCTGCACTGCTTTGAGTCGCCTTCCCTTCGGGATACCGCCGCCAACCTTATAGACAATATGGGAAAGCGGCGTGCCCATGGGTACCTCGACCAGTCCGCTGTTAGCGATTTTACCGGTGAGGGCGAAAACTGCTGTCCCCTTGCTCTTCTCTGTACCGATGCTGGCAAACCACTCGGCTCCTCTTTCAATAATAATGGGGACTGTAGCCAGGGTTTTAACGTTATTGATGATGGTCGGCTTGCCGTCCAGCCCGGAATTCGCCGGGAAAGGGGGACGGGCACGGGGCATGCCGCGCCGACTCTCCAGGGAGGCGATGAGCGCTGTTTCTTCTCCGCACACGAAAGCCCCCGCGCCTTCTTTAATATGGACATCGAGATTAAAGCTGGAACCGAGGATACTTTTGCCCAGGAAGCCTCTTTTCTCCGCCTGGTCTAAGGCGGTGTGCAGTCGTTTTACAGCCAGCGGATATTCGGCACGGACATAGATATAGCCCTCGCTGGCGCCGATGGCATAGGCAGCAATCGCCATCCCTTCCAGGACGGCATTCGGGTTGGCTTCCAGAATGGAGCGGTCCATGAACGCCCCCGGATCACCCTCGTCGGCGTTGCATATCATGTATTTCCGGTCGCCGGGGACATTGTAGCAGAACTCCCACTTGGTGCCTGTCGGGAAACCGGCGCCGCCTCTGCCGCGCAAGCCGGAACGCTTTATCAGGTCGATAACTTCTTTACGCTGCATCGTGAAGAGGGCTTTCCGAAGTGATTGATAGCCACCGCAGTCTACGTAATCGTCAATATTTTCCGGGTTGATATGACCACAGTGGCGCAGGACTATCCTGTCCTGCTCCTGGAAGAACTTAATATCGGCGTAATGTGGGATAGCTAGACCGGTAGCCGGGTCGGTATAGAACAGTCTTTCCACCGGCTTCTTTTCCTGTAAATGACTCTGTACAATCTCCGGGACATCGTCTTCCGTGACCTGACAATACAGGATGTCATCCGGTTCCATGATAACCGTAGGACCGCGCTGGCAGAAACCATGGCAGCCGGTCGGCTTAACGGTAACCATCAACCCTTGCTTCGCTATCTCAGTTTCTAGCCGCTGCCGCACCTGCTCCGAGCCGGGACAGCCCGACCCGCAGCAGACAAGTATTTCCTGATGCCCGTTAGGAGAGACGCTCACTTCTCGTCCTGACATATCAGCGTCCTCCCCGGTGCCCGAAGATAGCGGCCACTTTTTTCGGGTTCATATTGCCATAGATCTTGTTATTCGCGACCAGGTTGGGCGCCAGGGCGCAGACGCCGATACAGGCGACCGTCTC
>DAIQQC010000042.1:8892-14945 GCA_036787005.1 Dehalococcoidales bacterium
TCCTGGATCTCCTGCATGAGAGGAATCAGCGCCCATTTCTGACCTCGATAGCTGGTGATGATTCTATCGATTTGCTTCAGGTTGACTTTTTGGGCTTTCGGCGGTTTAGCCATTTTCGGCAATCCTTTCTAGTCTTACGGCGCATGATTTGAGTGCCGGGGCTTTATTCGGCTGGTCAATAATGGTGCTGAATAGCTCATATACGGGGCTGGCAGGGAAAGATATCGGCATATAAAGCAGACCGCGGGGCAGTACATCGCTAACTTTGACTGAAGTTAAAATCTCTCCCTGCGCCGAAATAACTTTAACCTTATCACCATCGCTGAAGAACAAGTCCTTAGCGTCGGCGGGGCATATTTCGAGGGAGGCTTCCGGAGAGAACCGCTTTAACCGTGCCGAACGCGTACTGCGCGAGCCGGTGCCAAAGTGATATCGGATGGAGCCGGTCATCAACGTGAAGGGATACTCTTTCGTGGCGATGTCTTTCGGGGGAAGGTATTCCACAGGCGAAAACCGCCCGAAACCATCGGGGAATAGTCCTTTGTGAAGGCGCCTCGTTCCCGGTGTATTGCCATCCGCCTCGCTCGGGTCCAGCTCTATTTTATCAATATCGGTGTAGTCTGAGTGACGGTAGAAGGGAACCATTTCTACGATTTCCTCCATCACTTGCTGCGGGGAGGTATAGGGTAAAGGTGATCCCATAACTCCGGCCAATCGCCTGATGATTTCGCCATCGGGCAGGCTGTCACCGGCAGGCTCGATAGCCTTTCGGATTCGCTGAATTCTTCCCTCGAAATTGGTAAACGTCCCCTCTTTTTCGGCGAAGCTTGCTGCTGGCAGGATGACCGAAGCCAGCCTGGCCGTTTCCGTCAGGAACATATCCGTAACAACCAGAAGATCCAGAAAAGCTAGAGCCTTTTTAGTTCGAGCGGGCTGCGGGAAGCCGGCTACCGGGTTCTCTCCCATGATAAGCAACCCTTTAACCTTGCCTTCACCGGCTTGGTCCATTATTTCTAGAGCCGTTAGCCCGGGCTTTGCCGGTAGCTGCCTGCCCCAGCGTTCCTCATATTTTTTTCTGTTTTGAGCATCGTCTATACTCTGGTATCCGGGCAGAAAATCTGGCAGGGCGCCCATGTCACAGGCTCCATAGGCATTGTTCTCACGCTGTAACGCAAAGATTCCACCGCGCCGGCCAGCATTCCCGGTGAGCATGGCCAGGTTAGCAATGGCAATTACAGCATCAGTGCCATTTACCTGCTGGGTAATCCCGTTCCCATAGACGATTGACGCCTTTTCAACTCCTGCTAACATCCGGGCCGCCGTCTGTATATCCTTCCTGGGAATACCGGTAATCTCTTCAACTTTACCCGGCGTAATTACCTCCAGGCTCTTCGACCAGCCAGCGAAGTTATCCGTCATGCGGGTTACGAACTCCACATCGAGCTTCTTTTCATCAATGATTACTTTGGCCAGCCCGTTAAGCAGGGCGACATCAGTTCCGACTGTGGGCCGTAGCCAGAGACTAGCAAACTGCGTCAGTGCGGTTTGGCGGGGATCAATAACAATAAGCTCGGCTCCTTTGAACCTGGCCGCTCGCTTGATAGCATACGCTACCGCTGGAGCTGATATTTCCGGGTCAGCCCCGATGACCATGATAACCTGCGATTGTTCCAGGATAGCAAGCGAACCTGTCGTACCGGCATAGCCTATCGTTGCCCCCAGACCTCTCCGGCTCGCGGCATTATAAAGACGGCTGCCGTTATCGATATTGTTGGTGCCAAGTACATTCCGGGCAAATCTCTGCAGTATATAGTTCTCTTCATTGGTGCATTTAGATGAACCAAAGACCGCCAGGGCATCAGCGCCATGTGTTTCCTTAATTCGCTTTAGACCGTCAGAGACTCGGATCAGGGCCTCCTCCCAGGTTGCCTCCTGGAACTCACCATTAACCTTTATCAGTGGATGGCGCAATCTTTCTGGACTGTGGACAAAGTCAAAGCCATAGCTCCCGCGGACGCACAGGGTGCCCCGGTTCACCGAGCTTTCTTCAGCCGGCCTGGCATAGATCACCTTGCCATCCTTGACTCCCAGCGAAAGTGTACAACCGCAACCGCAGTAAGGACACACCGTCCTTACTATAGTGGTAGCGGTACCGGTGTATATCCTTTCTTTCTCCATGATGGCGCCGGTGGGGCACATAGCTACACAGGCTCCGCAAAAGGTACATTCCGATTTCTCCAGCGGCATATCATTCAGCGTCGCCGATCTTACGGCAGTGCCACGGTGCATGTAGTCGATAGCCCCTTCGACGACAAGCTCCTGGTCGACTCTGATACACTTACCGCACATGATACATTTTGACAGGTCACGCTCGATAAAGGGATTGACCTCCTCGATGACATCCGGCTGAGGAATCCTCTGATATTCAACCAGGCCGATGCCCATTTCCGCCGCCAGCTTGCGGAGCTGGCATCGGTTCCCTTTATCACAGACAAGGCAGGAATCAGGATGACTGGCAAGCATAAGCTTAAGGATTTTCTTGCGGTGTTCCACTACCCGCGGCGAGTTGGTCTTGATAATCATCCCCGGCGAGATAGGGGCAACACAGGAGGCCAGCAAGGCGCCGTTGCGTTCGTCTTCTACCAGGCAAAGCCTGCAGGCGCCTACCGAAGCCAGGTTGGGATCATGGCAGAGAGTGGGGATATAGACTCCCGATTCTCGCGCCAGGTCCAGAATAGATGTCCCTGGATAACCGCTAACCGCAACCCCATTCAGAACGATGGTTATTGTTTCCACTCAGGCTTACCCCTGACCCTGACTGTGCGGTTGCAGTGATGCAATCCACGCTTGGTCGCCCCGGGCCACCGATCGTATCCCGGTTAACAACTGAGAGCTGGCGGCCGCCTTGGGAATGAATCCTACCGCCCCCACCTGACGGCTGGCCAGGACGTTTTCGTCATCATCATACTGAGTCAGCATTAGCACCTTGGCTGGTTGGCATTTCTGGCATATCTCCCTGGCGGCGTCCAGCCCGTTCATTATCGGCATGACGATGTCCATTACCACCACATCAGGCATGAGTTCTCGCGTCTTTTCCAGTGCCTCCCTGCCGTTTATGGCCTCCCCGATTACCTGCATATCCCGTTGCAGAGTGAGTACCGACCGTATGCCATCTCTGACCACAGCATGGTCATCTACAATCAGCACTCTGATTTTCTTCGTCGACCAGTCCAGCAGAGCCTGGACGCGGGGTATCAGGGCTGCCAGCTCCACGGGCTTGGTTAAAAAATCTTCGGCGTCCATCTGCATGCCTTCGTACATTCTCCAGCCTTTAAGAAGCTGTTTTTCGGGTGGGGCATTAATTACCATGAGGGGCAGGTTGCCGAACCCTAAAGTCTGTTTCATCCACTTGTGGAACAGGAAGGCGTCTCCCCGGGGCATTATCGTACCCAGGATTATCATGTCAGGCTCGTGGAAGCGGAGCGTCTTCTCAGCCTGCTCCCGGTCATAGGCCACAACTACGGTATAGGACTCATTTTCCAGGACTCTTTTCAAGGCGTCCACAAAATCGATTTCATCATCTACAATCATAATCGTTTGTTTTTGTTTCTTTTTCATATTAGACCTCCTGTGATTAAAAGCACCTATAAAACCACTATAAGACATGGATTAGAAATAGAAAACAGGGAGTTTACCCTGATGGTCGTTGGACAAAACCCCTGAATATGCCTGGATTTTCCACGAACTGTCAGAGGTTAAAAGGGAAGTGCAATTTGTATAGATAATGATCGGCCGTTGGTTTAGCAGGGACAGGCTTAACCTTAGATGGTTATGATGCCCTTGCGCAGGGCGTATTTTACTAATTCAACACGATTATGGACACCCAGCTTAGCCATGAGGTTCGTCTTGTGGCCTTCCACCGTCTTGGGCGTGATAACCAGCATTTTCGCTATTTCCTGGGTGTTGTGACTCTCCGCCAGTAACTTGAGAATCTCGCGTTCCCGCTCCGTTAACTCGTTATAGGGGTCCTGGCTGGCACGCTCACTAGCGGTATGCTGATAATTCTCTACCAGAAGTTTGGTCACCGATGGTGAAAGGTAGGAATCTCCCCGGTAGACCGAGCGTATCCCCGTAGTCAATTCCGAAGACGCAGCTGCTTTGCTGATGAAGCCAGAGGCCCCGGATTCTATTACCGGGAAGAAATACTCTTTATCATCATACTGTGTGAGAACAAGTACTTTTGTCTTGGGGAACTCCTTGTTTATCCGCCGGGTAGCTTCCAGCCCCCCCATGATAGGCATGGAGATATCCATAAGCACCACGTCGGGATGTAGCTCTCTGACCTTGTTCAAGGCTTCGTTGCCATTGGTCGCCTCCCCTACCACCTTGATATCCCCGGCTAGAGCCAGTAAAGCACAGATACCATCCCGCACGATGGTATGGTCATCAACTACTAGAACCGTTATTTTTTGCATATTCTATTTCCTGACCGATAGGAACCTTGGCCCAGACGGTAGTCCCTTTCCCGATATCTGACTCGATCCCGCTCGTACCACCCATAAAACCAATCCTCTCCCTCATGCTGAACAAACCACGACCCCTCCCGCTTTCCTCAACGTCAGTAATTTCCGAAACGTTAAATCCCTGTCCATCATCTCTGATGAATAATAAAAATTCATCTGGTTTGTAATCAAGCATAATAGTTGCATTCTTTGCTTTAGAATGCTGGGCAATATTGCCTACAGCCCCCTGGATAAAGCGGAAAAACGCGGCCTCAACCTCGGGAGGAAACCTCGTCTCAGTCCCTCTGGTTTCTACCGTTACTTTTATTCCCAGGGGTTGCAGTCTTGTCTCAGCATGCTGGTGAATCGCCGGTACCAGGCCTAATGTATCCAGGAGAGCCGGGTGGAGATTGGATATCAGCCTGCTGACTTCTTTATGCACTTGCACCGTCAACGATTGTATTTTCTTCAGCCCAGCAACGAATTCGGGTTCCTGCTTGCCGGATATTGCAGACATTTCTATCAGCGCCTGTAATTGAAGGGCTATTCCAGAAAGAGATTGACTGGTCTCATCATGTAACTCCCGGGCAATTCTTCTCCGTTCCTCTTCTTCGGCTACGAGATTTTGCCGGGCGAGTTTACGCAATCTCTCACGCGCTTTTCTCAGGCGGTCGTACAGTCTCGCGTGTTCCACCGCGATGCCAAGTTGGTCGCCAATAGCGTATAGCAAATGCATATCACTGTTAGTGAATTTACGAGGCATACGGCTGGCCACGTTAAGCACACCGAGTACCTTGTCTCTAGCCCGCAGGGGCACGCAGATGAAAGCCTTTAGGCCTTCCGCCATGACCAATTCGCGATGTGCCACACGAGGGTCCGAGGAGATATCCTCGAGAAGAATTGCCTTGCCGCTCTGGGCTACGTTGCCGGTAATACCTTCACCAGAATTAAGACGCACGTTCTCCACAAATTCCTTGCTCAGACCACGGTGGACAAGGTGGGAAAGCTCCTCGGTGTTTTCATCAATGAGCAGGATTTCACCAATAGTTCCGTTCATGATAGCCAGGGTACTATCGAGGCCGACGCCCAGAATAGCGTCCAGATCCCACAGGCCGCTTAATGCCGCCGAGATTCGACTTAACACCAGGAGCTCGGACAGCTGTCTATCTGTTTTTGACTTGGGCTTGCTCGATTCTATTGCGGGACCTCTTCAGCGACCTTTTTGGTTACGATGGCCGGAGTATAGAATAGACTATATGAAATGTTGGGACTTGTCAAACTCAATACAGGGCTAACTGCCAAAAACGAAATAATGGATGACCTAAATGTCAGGAGAATATCTCCAAAAAGGGAATAGCGATATGCTAAGCAACTCTGTAGTGCTTACTACAGCACGCCTTTTCCGGACTAGAAAGCAGAAAAGCTACAAGCTAACTCAACTGCTATGCAACTGGGATAGAGTAAAAAAAGTAGCTTAAAATAGGGGCAAATATCGTAACTGTTCTGGCGTCCCTGGAGCGATTCGAACGCTCGACCCGCTGCTTAGAAGGC
>DAIQQC010000115.1:0-4257 GCA_036787005.1 Dehalococcoidales bacterium
AATCTGACGGATTGTGTGACGTGCTCTGTAGATCTTCAGGGAAAATGGGACACTTTTAAGACAAAGGTTGATAACCTTAGCGTTTGTCGATGTATCAATTATTTATGGATTGTTATCTATTACTGTGTAACCATTACGATGAAGAACGCGCCTTGCGCCGTTTCCTTTTCCACCCATAATAAGCCCGAGTGCTCGACAGGCCTCTGCACACGAAGCCCTGGAAACGGGCAAGTTGACGCTAGATGACCTGTCTCCCCGGATCAAAGAGCCTCGTGCTAAACAGGACGAGCTTGGCAAAGACATAATTATCACGGAGGCGGAAATGGCGGTACAGGGTTTTCAACAACTCGATATTGACACGGTTAGGTCTTATGTTACGGACCTTCGAAAACTGCTGGATGAAAGTGAATTTGCCCAAAGAAAGGCGTTTCTAAGGTCGTTCGTTAAGAAAATAGTCGTCGATAAAGGCATTGTAAAACTATATTACAACGTTCCGGTGCCTCCGGAAGGCAAGCGGATGGAAACGGTGCGAGTTCTGCCTATTGAACCCTCAAGTGGAGCCGAGGGGATTCGAACCCCTTACCTCTTCGTTGCGAACGAAGCGTTCTCCCGAGTGAACTACGGCCCCCGCGTTGATAAGATTATTATAACATATCCCGGCTACCGCTCGATGCGTTCGATCCGGTAACGCCGTTTCCCCGCCGGTGCCGTCACTTCTACGATGTCCCCGTCGCTTTTTCCCATCAGCGCTTTGCCCAGCGGCGACTCTTTGGATATCTTGCCCTTCGGCGGGTCTACCTCACGCGGGTCGACTATCTTGTAATGCAGTTCTAAACCGGAAGTGAGGTCGTTCAGGACGATGCTGTCGCCCACACCGGACTTGAGGGCCGGCTTTTTCACCTCGTCGATGATGATAGCGGCTTTAATGGCTTCATCTAGTTCTTTAATCCGCCCCTCCACGTGCCCCCGCTCCTCCCGGGCGGCATCCAGCGGCGCGTTCTCGCGGAAATCTTTGTCCGCTGCCGCCAGCTGTATGGACTTGACGAGCTCTCGGCTCTTGTTTTTCAGGCTCTCCAGCTCGGCCACCAGCTCATCGTATCTCTGCCTCGATAGCGTCGCGGCCTCCGGTTTTCCCCGCTTGTTGGCGGCTGCCGGCCCGGCTTTCCCTTTCTTGGTCTTCAGGTGGGTCGCCAGGTTGGTCCGGCTCCAGCCTGCCTTCTTGGCGTGGGCGAAGAATGCCCGCAGCACCTCGAACTTCTTCTCGTAGTCGGTGGCGGAAACATCGAGCTGCTCCGCGTAGTTGGCGACGTGCGGCGGCGCCAGCTCGGAAAATGGCCTCTCCCACCCGTACCACCGGGCGAACTTGTATACCTCCGGCTGGCAGGCTTCCCTTTCTTTAGGGGCCAGTTTGGCCAGGTATTGCGCGACTGCTTCGCTCAGGCCTGGACTGCGGCTTTCGTTGGTCACCATTCATCTATCTCCGGAAGCGTGATGATTTATTCTAGTTGGTTTGGAGGTTAACGGTCAATTTATCCGGGTTTGAACGGCAACTTGATTCGCCCGATCGTCCTGGCGATTGCCTGGTATTTGAACAGCGCCGTTATCGTCCGGCCGTGCCAGTCAAACGAGACGTCCTTGGCTTTGAGCAGCGCTTCGTCGATGCCTTGACTCTTGACCATTTGAAAAAGGCGGTCGATTCGCCGGTTGCCGAGCCGCTCGAACAGTTTACGCGCCCAATAGCCGGTACGCAGCTCGCCTCCCAGCTTTTTTCGCCACCCTCGTTCGTACCTGGCCAGCCTTCGCGCCGAGAGGTCGTCGTCATCGAGTGCCTCGTGCAGCGTGTCCGCGGCGATGTCGGCGCTGAGCAAGCCGTAGTAAATGCCCCCGCCGCTGGTCGGCTTTACCTGCCCCGCCGCGTCCCCGACTGCTATCAGCCGCTCGCCATAAGTGCGGGACAGCGGCTTTAGCGGTATACCCCCGTACCGTATCGGGACATCGGCCGTTACTATCCTGCCCGCGTTTTGCAGCTCCGCCAGCCACTTCTTCAGGTATAGACCGGGATTCACCCGCGTTATCAGCCCGGCCCGCACTTTATCCTGCCCGGCGGGCACCAGCCAGGTGAAAAACCCCGGCGCCATGTCCCCGAAATACACCTCCACCTCGCCGATGTGCGGGGCTTCGACCTCTCCCTGCGCGCCGATGGCGTAGTCTTTATACCTGCCCAGTCCCAGTTTTTCGAGCAGTCCGGGATTAAAGCCGGTGGCGATAACTGCGACTCTTCCCCGGATGGTCAGCGTTTTTCCGCGGCGGTCGGCGGTCACCATAACGCCATCACTTTGAACAGTCACGTCGTTAACGTGAGTGTCGAAGCTGTATTCCGCCCCGGCCTTCAGGGCGCGCTCCGCCATGACGGTATCGAAAGCGCCGCGGTCCAGCACCGCTGCCTGTGGAGTTTCCCGGTACAGGTGAAGGCTGTTGCCGGAAGGGGAGAACATCGTGGCGTTATTTAACTTGCGGAGGATAACATTATCCGGGATTTCAAAAGTGCTGACGCATTCCGTCCCGACGATGCCGGTGCAGGCGGATTTCAGACCCGGCCGCGCGTTTTTCTCCAGCACCAGGACCTTGTGGCCTTTTTCTGCTAGGCGGCATGCAACCCCGCTGCCCACCGGCCCGCCGCCGATGATGATGGCATCATACATTGCCCTAATACTAACTAATTGATAGGGTTACTTCAACCGCATTTACACTATCCCCTGTGTCCTTTCAGGGTGAGACCCTCAGAGTGAACCCCTCTTAAACGCCCTGCTTTCTCAGACCTTATTCAAAAACCCCCTTCTCCTTCAACCCGTCCACCTCGCTCTGGCTCATGCCTAGAATTTCCCGGCAGATGCGCTCGGTATGCTCCCCGAGTAATACCGGTCTTTGCACCGCCGCCTCCACCGCGGAAAGCTTAATCGGGGCGGGGTGATAGTAGCGCAGCTTGCCCACGTACGGGTGCTCCATCTCCCGGTAGAAATGGTAGTAGTTCATCTGCGGGTCCTCGTTAATGTCTCTGGCGCTGGCGACCGTTCCCGCGCCTATACCGGCCTGCTGCAGCATCTCTTCTATGGCTTCCGGCGGGTAGTTCACCGTCCAGCCTTCCACCAGCCTGTCGAGCTCGTCGCTGTATTTAACGCGGTCGGCCGCTCGGGCGTATTTTCTCGCCTGTGTCCATCTCTGGCTTCCGATGACTCGAGTGAAGTTCCGCCACTCTTCGTCGCCCTCCACGGCAATGGCTACCCACCGGTCCTCGCCTTTACAGCGATAGATCCCGTGCGGCGCGGCGGAATCGCTTTTGTTGCCCCTCGCCTGCAGCTCCCGCCCGTTGACCTGGTAATCAAGGATGAGCGGCGTCATGTAGTTGAGACCGGTCTCTATCTGGGAGTGGTCGATGTACTGTCCTTTGCCGGTGCGCCGTTTGTAGTCGAGGGCGGCCATGATCGACATCGTGGCGTACATCGGGGAAAGCTGGTCGGTGTAATACGTCGAGGGCGGCACCGGCGGCCTGTCCGGCCAGCCGACCATCGTGTCCATCATCGTGACGGCCGTCAGGATGCTCCCGAAGCCGGGCTGATCGGCCATCGGACCGGTGTGGCCGTAGCCGCAGGTGCGGAACATGATGATTTCCGGGTTGATCTTTTTTAGTCCCTCGTAGTCGAGCCCCAGCCGGTCCATGACCCCCGCCGGGAACCCCTCCGCCACCACGTCCGCCCATTTTACCAGTTTTTTAAACAGCTCTAAGGCTTCCGGGTGCTTGAAGTTGAGGGCGATGTCCATCTCCGGCGCCGTGTGCGTTATTGAAAAGAAAGCGCTGCGCTCCAAGCCCACCGGCTCCCCCGGTTTGTTAGTAGGGGCGAAAGGGGCAAAGAGCCTGACCGGGTCCGGCCTCGTCGATGTCTCGACGCGGATGGTGGTCGCCCCGTAGTGGCTTAAATAGTTGCAGGTGTATACCCCCACCCCCGCCCAGCAGAGCTGGATAAGCTTTACCCCCTCGAACGGCCTTTTGTTATCCGGCGTTTTCGGCTTTTCCGCCGGTTTTCTGGCATCGAGGTTTTTGATTATCTCGTCGTTGTGCTCGCCGATGCGCGGCGCCCTTTGTCTGGGCCCGACGTATCCCTGCGTCGTCACCACCGCCCCGCCCGGGTATTTGAGCTTTCCTATCCCCGGATACTCTATTTCCTTCCAGAACTTCCTGGCCTCGAGCTGCGGGTGCTT
>DAIQQC010000116.1:0-4242 GCA_036787005.1 Dehalococcoidales bacterium
TGCCGTCTTCTTGCGTGGTGATGGCGACTATCGCCGGGCTGGTGCGGAAGGCCAGCGAGAACTTTTCCTCCGATTCTTTCAATGCCTTCTCCATGCGGGTGCGTTCGGAGATATCCCGGCAGACGCAGAAGACAAGCTTTTGTCCCGCGAACATCGCCCCGTTGGTGCTTATTTCAACATCAATAGTCGTCCCGTCCTTGCGAAGGTGTTGTGTTTTAAAATGGTCGCCGGCTTCATCGACGGTCCTGATCATTTCTCTGACCTGCTCTGGCGGATAAAGGAATTCCCAGTCCCATACTTTGAGCTTGAGGATTTCTTCCGGCGAGTACCCCAGCATCTCGGCGAACCGCCGGTTGGCTTCGTGCACGGCGCCGTCCTGGTCGAGGACGACAATACCGTCCCTCGACTGCTCGATGAGGATAAGGCGGCGTGTTGCTTCATTGTACAGCGCTGCCTCCATGTTTTTGCGGTCGGTGATGTCGGTGCTCACGACCAGCACGCAGGGTTCGCCACCGATGCGCACATACTCGGTGGATACCAGCAGCGTGTTGATTTTGCCCGATTTCGCCCGGAAATCCATCTCCTCGTTTGTGATCTTGACGTGCTCCCTGGTTTTCTCGATCATGTGTTCCCGCTGCCCGGCGTCGGTCCACATATTAAAGGCATCGGCGTTTTTACCGATTAGCTCTTCTCGGGTGAACCCGTTAATGTAACAATAGCTGTCGTTGACTTCCAGGAATGTGCCGTCGCTGAGTTTGGAGATCGAGATGGCGTCGGGGCTGGCCTGGAAAGCCAGCGAGAACTTTTCCTCCGATTCCCTCAGCGCCTTCTCCATCTGTTTACGCTCATTTAGTTCAGTCTCTAATACGGCTTTCTCTCTGGATTCATTTTCGGCCTTCCTTCGTTCCGTATCGTCATGCAAGAGAACTACAAGGCCGCTAAAGCGTTGTCCAATAACAATTGGAGACATAGATAAATTGTAGAAGCGTTCCAGGCGGTTTTGTTCCAGGGAAATTGTCAACCCGGTTAAGGTCACGTCGGCTTTACGCTCTAGCAATAACTCGTGCCCGGGTATTATCTGATTGAGTGTTTTTCCAATTATTTCTGATTTATTAAGCTTGAGTATTCGTTGGGCGGCAGAATTAGTCTCTACAATCAAGTTTTGTTTATCAATAATAATCACGCCATCGGTCATACTCCTGAATATTGCCTCATAAGCTATCGGCATCACGTGTAGAAGCTGGGTGCGGGAGAGACCCCAAAAAATCGATGCGCCGGTTACCACAAAAGCCATTGGTGTGGGGTCAATCGAAAAAGAGGGACCGATTCCAGTTATGAACAATATGTTGGCCACCCAGGGTGTAAACGAAGCCAGCAATAATATGCCCGCCTGTTTTCGGAAAATACTGGTTGTTCTGAAGAACAGACTGAAGAGATTAATTGTGCCGGCAATAAGTAGTACGTAGGAATAGATGGCATGAACCCAGAACCAGGCATTGTAGGTAACAGTTTTAACCATAGGATACAAGCCCGGGTCTACAACTATATTCTTCCACATCAAGTGATGTACGTCGTTGCTCCAAACCATAATTAAGGTCACGGCGGGTAAGACTAATAGCAGCGCTAGACTACGCCGCGTCAACCATTTTCCCCTGTCTGAATACTGTGATGTAAATACTAACCAGAATACCGGTAGGGTGGTAATCCCCAGGTAACACATTTTCATCCAGAAGATGCTGAAAGAGGGATTGGCACTCATGTTCTCCATGATTGCGGAAAGCAACCACCAGACTATAGCTACCATTAACCATAAGAAAGATGTGACTACGGGTCTGGGACGATAGCGCCAGGCCCGTAACAGTATAGCCAGCGATATATATAGTGAAAGAGCCAGTAAAACGATAATTAATAGGTCAGCAATCTTCATACACTAAATCTGATTCCTTCATTAAGCTCTCAACAACACCATCCTGTTTGGCATCCGTTATCGCCATACCCGTAACTTCGATGGCCATCAACTTGTGAATGTTACGGGCCTTCGCTCCCGATGTTAATCATTCCGGGCCATACCCGCCTGCTTTCATTGACCCGTTTACGTTGCGGGAGCAGGCCGGAAAACATGGCACCCCCCACTATTCATGCTATTTGGCGTATGGCTGTTCCTGAAGTACGTTAATACCCCTTGGACACCTGGGTGACCAAACCGGAGCTGGTGCAGGAATAGGTCCCCTGCGTGGTGGCCGTCCTGAGATAGTCGGGGTACAGCACGTGGCCGGTGGGGAAGGCCGCCATGTCGCTGGTAGCCGTTGTGGCCGTGACCGATGTCAGGTGCTCCTTCGCCATCATCGTATCCATGGCCGTCTGCACGGTGATCAGCTCGGCTTTGGCGGCCTCGTCTTGTCCTTCGCCGGCCAGGCCGGTAACGTTAGGCAGGACCACCGCCGCCAGGACGCCCAGTATGGCCACCACGATCAGCAGTTCTACCAGGGTGAAGCCCTTGCTGTTGCGGTCGATTTTCCGGATCAGTCTTTTAATCACGTTCCCTCCTGTCGCTCTCTTGGTTTCTTTTCTTGGCATATCGGGTCACCATCCTTTTTCCGGGTTCGCGCTCGGTACCGGCATTTTGTTTTTATCCAGGAACCTGGTAAAGTCTGTCCTCTCGACGCGGAAATGGCCACCGGGCAGCTTGAACGCTGGCAGCCGCCGGGTCTTGATCCATCGCAATACGGTGGTGTTGCTGACGCCGCAGCGCCTGGCGATAAACCCGACGGAGATACATTCCGGGGTCCACGACTCGTATCCTCTGGGCAAGCTCGCCTCCCGTCCTGCGCTGTCGCGCCGCTGGTAGCGTCATAAAACAGAGCATCCTTGAAAACTGGCGCTAGCGGTGATTGCTACGTTTGCAGTATATGGGAATCGCCTCACGATTTTGTCACAACAATCCCGCCGGAGTTCACAGGAATATCACAACAGTCTTGGCGCGTGTCCGTGGGGATGGCGCGGCGGGATTGGCGGCGGCAGGGTCTCGGCGGGCCGGGCGGGGTTTTATTGCCCTTTTCCCCCGCCCGTCTTCAGAGTTGATTATCCGGCGATATTTTTCCTGATGGGTATGCTGTGCCTGGTGGCGAAGGCAAAAAAGTCGTCCCGGTGTATCCGGTTCTGGCCCCCCGGGAGCCGGAAAGACGTCAGGTTGCCCTTCTCGATCCAGCGCAGGACGGTTACCTTGCTGACGCCACAGTGCCTGGCGACGACGCCCGTGGTGAGATATTCCGGGTAGGTTCCGGTAGCGCTTATTCCCAAGTCTGGCCTCCTTTTCGACCGCGATCTTCGGCCTGGATGCATGCGCATTGGACGGGCGGTCATGTTTCCGGAGCTTCGAACGCTATTCACCTGGCTAATTGTCTTAGCGATAATACCTTTCTTACTTTAACTCCGGTCGGTTACACCTGAGTCACAAAAAGCGGCCCGCCTGTTACAAGATAATCACATTTAACGAATTTATGGTCCTGTGACACGGTTTATCCGGGTTTAGTTATTTGTAGTATTTGTAGTATTGGTAGTATTGGTAGTATTGGTACTTTACCGGTAGCCGTAGCCGTAACGGCCGGTGATGTAAGGGTTGTCCCGCCGTTCCGCGCCGATGGTCGTTTCCCGGCCGTGCCCGGGATAAACGATGGTCGCGTCCGGGAGCGTCATGAGCCTGGTCTGGATGCTTTCGATGAGCTGGCTCCGGCTGCTCCCCGGCATCAGCGTGGTGCCGATGCCCCGGCGGAAAAGCGTGTCCCCGGTGAAGACTTTATCGCCGCTGAGCAGGCAGATCCCGCCCGGCGTATGCCCCGGGGTATGGATGACTTTGAACTCCAGTCCGCCGGTTTCTATGATGTCCCCCTCGCCGAGCAGCCGGTCCGGCGGGTGTGGCGTCCGGTACGAGATGCCGAACTGGGAGCTGGTCTCCAGGAAATCGGCGTCCTCGCTGTGGATGGCCACCGCCGCCCCGGTCCGGTCCTGGATATCTCTCAACGCGGCGATGTGGTCGGAGTGGCCGTGGGTGAGGACGATAGTGCTGATATTCAAGCCGGACTCGGTGATAGCACTTTGGATTTCCCCGGCATTGCCGCCGGGGTCGATGACCATCCCTTCGCCCGCCGCGCCAACGATGAAGCAGTTGGCTGACAGTGACCCTACCACCAGCCTTTTGATGAATATTTTATCTTCCATTCGTGTTGATTCAATTATGAATGG
>DAIQQC010000117.1:0-4239 GCA_036787005.1 Dehalococcoidales bacterium
GGCATGACGACGTGCGTGTAATTGTCCGTGCCGACGGGGCGAACCAGGCCGGGGCTTGAAGGGCTGGTGGTCTCCAGGGCTACCTGCGATTCGCGGAGGACGCTGAGGACATCGGTGAGGTACTTGCCGTTAAAGGCGATCTTGGCATCGGCGCCTTCTACCGTAGCGTCAATCTCACCGACATCGTCGCCGATCTCCTCGGAACGGGCGGATATCGCCAGTTTGCCGGGGCTGGCTTCACCCCCCGGGGTGACGACCAGGCGGACGATGCCGCTGCCGTCGCGGGCAAATATCGAGGCGGTCTTGGTAGCCCGCAGGAAATCGGCCACGCCGACAATCACGCGGGTGTTATAGCTCTGTGGGATTAGCTGGGCGTAGTTGGGGAAAGTACCCTGGACGAGCTGAGAAACCAGCTCGGTATTCTTGAGCCGGAAAAGTACCTGGCTCTTATTCGGATTCAAAGTGATGTTAACTACTTCCTCGTCGTCGGTCATGAGACGGTTCAGCTCAGCAAGGGTGCGAGCCGGCACGATGACCTCGGTCTTGGGCTTGATGGCATCGGCGATGGGGAGCTTGAAGACAGCCAG
Organism: Dehalococcoidales bacterium; assembly: GCA_036787005.1. GTDB lineage: Bacteria > Chloroflexota > Dehalococcoidia > Dehalococcoidales > RBG-16-60-22 > JBFYTX01. Next base: position 588 of record DAIQQC010000117.1, read on the forward strand.
CCGGAAACCGTCGGCGGCGGCGAGCGTCAGCGTCTTGCCTTCGAACTGGGTACACACACCGGTCAGGACCGGACGCGACTCCTCGGTAGCGGCGGCAAAGACCACCTGGTTAATCGCCTGGCGCAGGGCTTCAACTTCTACCTTGGTAATGATGCCTTCATCGACGCTGGGAATCGGGGGGAACTCCTTGGCGTCGATGCCGCTGATGCGGGCTTCAAAGCGGGCGCACTTCAGTCCGAGGGTCTTCGTCTGGGGAGAAAGATTAATGGAAATGGTATCGCTGGGGAGCGAGCTGACGAACTCGGTCAGCAGGCGGGCCGGCACCGTGATAGAACCTTCGTCTTCAATTTTAGCGCCGATCCAGCAGCTGATAGCCATCTCGAGGTTGGTGGCGACGAGCTTTAAACGCCCTTCGTCGGCAGCCAGCAGGACATTGTTGGTAATAGGCAGCGTCGTCTTGGTGGCGACCGCCCTGCCGACGATACTGAGCCCGCGGTTGAGATTCTCCTGAAGACACGAGAGTTTCATGATACACCCCCAAATATTATCGGTGGCCTAGTATACAACATTACGCGGCTCTATTCAAGCGTTATTGTGCCGCTCTTACCGCCGCTCTTTTTCACCAGCCGGATGCTTTCAATTTTCATAGCGCGGTCGACGGCCTTGCACATATCATAGACCGTCAGGGCGGCCACGGCGACGGCCGTCAGGGCTTCCATTTCCACACCGGTCTGGCCGGTGCTTTTAACAGTGGCGGTGATCTCTACCCGGTTGACTGCTTCATCAAGAGAGAAATCGACATCAACGCCGGAAATAAGGAGCGGATGGCACAAAGGAATAAGATCGGGGGTTTTTTTGGCGGCCATGATGCCGGCGAGCTTAGCGACGGAGAGGACATCGCCCTTGGCCGTGCCGCCGCCCTTGATGAGCTTGAAGGTGGCGGGCAACATGCTAACGCTACCTTTAGCCACGGCGACGCGGTCGGTAGCAGCCTTGGCGGTGACATCGACCATCTTAGGCCGGCCGGACTCATCCAGGTGAGATAATTTATTTTTTCCCATTGGACCTCACCCCCTTCGACTTCGCTCAGGGCAAGCCCTAACCCTCTCCTAAAATCGGAGAATGTCTATCTGGATTCCCGTTTACACGGGAATGACGAACATTTTTAGCCCCCCACCTGGGAGAAGGGGCGGCCTTTTTGCTTTTTACCCTCGGTAAGGTAATGCCTTTCCGGCTTACTGGCGATGGCTTTTTCGATGAGGCGTTTAAGCTCGTCGGGGGAAGCGCCGGAGCGAAGGGTTCCTTTAAGGTCTATCTCATCTTCGCTGAGCAGGCACGGCCGCAGCTTGCCGTCGGCGGTAAGGCGGAGTCGATTGCACTGGTAGCAAAAATGCTCGGTGACGGGGGTGATAAAGCCGACGGTGCCTTTGGCGCCGGGGAGGCGGAAGTATTTAGCCGGGCCGTTGCCGACATCGACTTTCCAGGGCTCGAGCTTGCCCAGCGCCTCGATACGCTTTCTCATCTCCTTGACGGAGAAAAGGCGAGTAGCCACAGGGTCGTTAGTGATGACGGGCATGTACTCGATGAAGCGCACGTGCCAGCCGTCGTCTACAGTCTTGCGGGCGAAGTCGACTACCTCGTCGTCGTTGACGCCGGCCATGACGACCATGTTGATCTTCACGGGGTCGAGTCCAACGGCCTTAGCAGCCTCGATACCCTTTAAAGTATCCCGGAGCTCGCCGCAGCGGGTAATCTGTTGAAACCTTTCAGGCTTTAAAGTATCCAGGCTGACGTTGACGCGGCGGAGGCCGGCTTTTTTCAGCGCGGCGGCGTGCTGAGCCAGCAGGATACCGTTGGTGGTTAGAGATAAATCCTTGATGCCCGCAATGCCCGCCAGCATCTTCACGAGGTCGGCCAGTCCCAGCCGGACCAGCGGCTCGCCGCCGGTGAGACGGACCTTATTGATGCCGAGCCTGGCGGCCACTTTAACAACGGTATAAATTTCTTCGTAGGTGAGGATGTCCTTGTGGGACATCAGGGCAACGCCTTCCTCGGGCATGCAGTAGAGGCAGCGCAGGTTGCAGCGGTCCGTCACCGAGATGCGCAGGTAGTTGATAGGGCGCTGGAAAGAATCGGAGAGTCCGGTCATAAGATACCTCTAGCCGTATTATACAGGAATAGAGCTACAGGGTAAAACTAAAAAGGGTTTAAGTATTATTCGTTTTTCGTTTTTTTATTTTTCCTTTTGAAGCTAACAAGAGAAAATTCGTAGCTGTTATTCGTTTCTGACTTTATGTCCAGTTAGCTTTAGTGCCCTGGTATTCGTTTTTAAAGTTATGGCAGTAATCCATGGTTCCCGACTTGCGTCGGGATAACCAGTGCGCTGGTCAGTTTCTAGTTACCAGTATATAGTTGAAGAGTGGTAAATGTGAAGGGGATTTTGTCGCAAAGCCGACGGTCAGGATGACGGGCTAGAGCTTTTTCAAATATTCCCGGGCTTTTCCCGCCGCCCGGGCACGGTGGCTTACCTTGTTCTTTTCTTCAAGCGTCAGCTCCGCCATGGTCTTGCCAAGCTCGGGGATGAAAAAAATGGGGTCGTAGCCGAAGCCGTGAGCGCCCCGGGGGGCATCGGTAATCAGACCGGAACACACGCCGGAAAAAAGTTCGACCGATGGTATGAGATTGCCGCGTCGCTCCGCTCCTCGCAATGACAGGTTGGGGGGCGAGGCGATAGCGATAACGCAGCGGAAACGGGCGGAGCGCTCCCGGGCGGGGATATCTTTGAGCCGGGAGAGGAGAAAATCGATCCTGTCCTTGTCCGAGGCGCCGGCGCCGGCATAGCGGGCGGAAAGAGGGCCGGGGGCGCCGCCTAAATCGTCGACCTCAAGACCCGAATCGTCGGCCAGGGAGAGCAGGCCGGTCTGCCGGGCGGCAGCGACCGCTTTTAGAGTAGCGTTTTCCTCGAAAGTAGCCCCGGTCTCCTCTCCGCCAAGGCTGACACCGAGATCCTCCGGTGTGACAATCTCGAACGGGACGCCCCGGAGCAGCTCGCGGTACTCGAGAACTTTGCCCCGGTTATTGGTGGCCAGCAGGAGCTTCGGCTTAGTGTCTATCAAATTAGGTCCGCCGGCTAATATTCGATGCCCGGGCGTGCCTTGACGCCCTTGTCGAACGGATGCTTCACATTCACCATGTCGGTAACGAGGTCGGCGGCTTCGATCAACCGGGCATCAGCGCGCCGGCCGGTAAGGATAAGCTCGACGTGGGACGGCTTATGCTTGATCAGATCCAGGACGTCATCCATGGCGATAAGTTTAAAATCCAGGGCCATGATTATTTCGTCCATTACCACGAGGTCGTAGCGGCCGCTGTTGACCGCCTCGCGGGCGGCGGCCAGGGCAGCCTGTGCCTGTTTCTTTTCTTCCGGGTTGATGCCCCGGTCTTTATAAATAAACTGGCGCAGGCCGAAGCTGGCCAGCTTGACACCAGGCAACGCGGCCAGGGTCTTATACTCACCGTAGGCATAGTCGCCCTTGATAAAGAAAATAACAAAGATCTTCAAGCCGTGGCCGGCCGCCCGGAGTATTGTCCCCAGGGCCGCCGTCGTCTTTCCCTTGCCTTCGCCGGTAAAGACCTGGACCAGACCCCGCCC
>DAIQQC010000118.1:0-4169 GCA_036787005.1 Dehalococcoidales bacterium
AAGTTGGCTGGGGAGGAAGGATTCGAACCTTCGATAAACGGATCCAGAGTCCGCTGTCCTACCGCTAGACGACTCCCCAGCGACACGTAAATTATAACATGAAGCTATATCCTCGGCAATGATTATCTGAATTTATCGGGGCGTCTAAGAGGGGTCACGATCCCTCTTTATTTATCCCCCTCCCCCGCGTTAGCCCCTTTATCAACGAGAATAGGTGATAAAGTCTTATTGTTGACAATCCGTTATACAGTAGGGTATCGTATGCGTGAAAAAAGCTAAAGAAAAGAAGAAACCGATGAATAAATTTCTGGCGATAGTTGTATCGGCAGCCATTGGGACCGCCATCATGTTCTTGATGGGCTATGCCTTCGGCGACACTCTATTGGAAGCTGACACGATTGGTGAGGTGCTGGGGATAGTACTCGGCATCGCGGCTGCCAGCTACTTCGTCACCGGATTTATTGCCGGTCTCTGGACGAGGCAGGTGGGGCCGGGGGTTTCTGCAGCCATAGTGGTCCTGGTTGTCAATCTTATCATTAGCTTTACCAGCGGGGGTGTCCAGGCAAATATCTTGAGTATCCTGATAGCCGTGGTTTTCGCACTTATTTTAGGTTCGCTGGGTGGTTTGGCCGGGAAGGTCTTAAGACCTTCGGGCAATAAGGCGGAGAGTGAGACCAAAGATCAAATAGCGACGTTACAAAAACAGGTGGCAGACCTCTCAGGCGGTCAACGTAATGAACAACAAACGTTTGATCAGGCCATGAAATATGTAGAAAAAGAACTCACGCTGGGTAAAGAAAAAGAGAATATAGTCAAGGATTTTGTAAAGCAGGGTTGGTCGGTCCAGTCTGCCTGGGATTTGGTGACCAAGGCTGAGCAATCAATCGAGCATTACAAGAAAGGCTCATAAGGACTATCCCCTCAGGGGTGCTGATATAAGATATCAACTGTTTGACTCTTTCGCTTAGCGGCCTATTTTTATCTATAAATCGGTAAGGTGTTTTTGTGCCTGATATCGCTGACCTGCAAAAAAAGCTCGGTATTGTCTTTATAGAGCCCGGCCTGCTCCGGCAGGCCCTCGTCCATAGCTCCTATATCAACGAGAACCCCGCCGCTGTCCCCGGCCATAACGAGAGGCTGGAGTTCCTCGGCGATGCCGTGCTGGGACTCGTCGCCGCCGGGGAGCTTTACCGCTCCTTCCCCGACTTCTCTGAAGGGGAGTTGACCCGGCTCCGCGCCGCCCTGGTCCGCCGCGATACCCTCGCCCGCGTGGCCCGTTCTGTCGACCTCGGCTCCTTCCTTCTCATGGGCAAGGGCGAAGAATCCGGCGGCGGCCGCGGCAAGTCGACCAACCTGGCGGGGGCCCTGGAGGCGGTCGTCGCCGCCGTCTACCTCGACGCCGGCCTGGACGCCGCCGGGGAAATGGTCGCCCGCCTCTTTGCTTCGGAGTGGCCGAAGCTGTCCGGCCCGGAGGCCGTCATCGACTTCAAATCCAGGCTGCAGGAGATTGTCCAGTCGCGCTTTCAGCGCACGCCTTTATACCGCCTGGTGTCTGAAACCGGCCCGCACCATGACATGATTTTCACGGTAGAGGTGAGTGTCAACAGCGAGGTCCTCGGCCAGGGTTCCGGCCGGAGTAAAAAGCTGGCGGAGACGGAAGCCGCCCGCGCGGCGCTGGCGCGGCTCGGCGGAGGCTTTACGTCATGACCGCTATCTGTTAAAATCTCTGGTAAAGTGCCTGTAATACGATAGTGAGGTGTTATTATGGGTCGACAGGGAGACTACAGCAAGAGGGAAAAGAAAAAAGGTAAAAAGGATCCTAAGAAAATAGCGCCGATAACGATAATCGCCCCGCCGGTCGAAGTCCAGGTAATTAAAAAGGGCAAGATGAGGGAGGGGAGGCCACCGGACGAGGAAGAATAGCCCGTTTCCGGCGGGACGAGAAAAGTCAGGAGCGGTTCTTCATGGCTGACCTGGCTTCATTACAGGCGACCGTCAGCGGCCGCGTTCACGGCGTCTTTTTCCGCGCTTACGTGGAAGGCAAAGCCGCGGACCTCCGGCTGACCGGCTACGTGCGCAATCTCCCCGACGGCAAGGTGGAGGTAAACGCGGAAGGGGAGAGAGAGCGGCTTGAAAAGCTGGCCGGTTATCTCAAGGCCGGTCCGCCGGCGGCCAGGGTGGCTCGCGTCAGGCTTAAATGGGGAGAGCCCAGCGGGCAGTTCACGGATTTCCGGGTCAAGTACTAGTCCGGTTCAAGCGCACCTCTGATTTTGAGCTTTATCGGGAGGGTTCTATGGCTGAGACAGAAAAGTTTACCGTCTCCGGCGACCAGGTCGTCAAAAAGATCAAGCAGCTCATCCACGAAGGCAATATCCGCAACATTCGCCTGATCCACAAGGAACGCACCATCATCGAGATCCCCCTGAGCGTCGGCGCCCCCGTAGCTGCCCTGGGCATTATCGCTGCCCCCATCCTGGCCGCGGTCGGCGCCTTTGCCGCCCTGGCCACCGAGTGCACTATCGAGGTGGAAAAGGTGCCGGAGAAAAAACCCTAGCCGGTCTTTACAGATTGTTCCCGCTGGACTACAATGCAAATTATCGAGTCTGTTTATTGGGGGTGGTAATTTTGGATATTGAATGGTGGCGCGACCTTTCGCTTTGTATTTTAGGCTTCGGGGGAACGGCGGCGCTCCTCGTCCTGTTGGTGCTCGCGTTCAAGTTCTATTTTCACGCTATGCCCGTCCTCGATTCCATGAAGAAGACCGCCCGCACCGTGGCCAAAGTCTCTTCCGCGGTCGAGTCGGAGCTGGCCGGCCCTCTGGCGCAGATCGTCTCCTTTGTCCAGGGCTGCCGCCAGGCCGTCGGGCTGTTCAACCGGTTATTCAGAAAAGACGAAGAGGAGGACGAGAGACATGGCGGATAAAGAGGGCGGTTCCAGTTTCCTGATAGGTTTTATCATCGGCGCGGTCGCCGGGGTCGCTATCGGCTTTCTCTATGCCCCCAAGGCCGGCAAGGAGACCCGGGCTCTGTTAAGAGAGAAGGCGGGACAGCTTAAGGACAAGGCCGGGGAGATTATTTCCCGGGCAACGCGGGAATCAGGCAAAGCTTAGTCTCTACTTTTCCCGGGCGGTTGCCGCGTCCGCCGCTGCTTTGGTCCGGCGGATTTCGTTTACCCCCGGCCGGTAGGTGATAATATGTGTGAGCGTACTGTCCTTTGACGAATTTCTTTCATCAATACTGGCGCCTGATAGCCCTGGTGCTGGGTGTAATCGCTTTTATCTGGGTGATATACCTGGTGAGGGGCTTCCTGCTTCCTTTCGCCATCGGTCTGGTGCTGGCCTATCTCCTGATGCCCCTGGTGCGCTGGCTGGAAAAGCACCTGCCTCCCCGTAAAAAGTGGCCGGGCTTCAGGCGGGTCTTCGCTGTTGTCCTCGTTTTTATATTGCTTATCTGTTTGGTCGGCGGATTTCTTTATCTCCTTGTCAGCGCGATCATCAATGCCACGGTAACTCTGATCGACAACACGCCGTTATTCATCACCGACGCTCTTGATAGAGTGCAGCAATGGTTAGACGGCATTATCTCCACCCTTCCCCCGGATATGCAGCAGGACATACGGGACGCCTTCAGTTCCGGCGGCATGTCCATCGGCACCACCGTTCGTGATGCCCTGCTCGGCTCTTTCACTGCCATCCCCGCTGCTTTCAGCGTCATCCTCGGTTTTGCGGTGCTGCCTTTCTTCCTTTTTTACATCCTTAAGGACTCGGAAAGGCTTAAAAAAGACCTGAATTCGGCGTTCGCCCCGAATGCCGCCCGGCATGCCAGGAACGTTGGGAGGATCATCGAGCAGGTCCTGGGCCGGTATATCAAGTCGCAGTTGCTGCTCGGGCTGGTCGTCGGCATTTTCTCCTATCTCGGGCTGTTGTTGCTGGGCGTCCCTTATGCGGTCGCCCTGGCGATTCTGGCCGGCGTTTGCGAAATGATACCAACGTTAGGGCCGTGGATAAGCGGCGCCGTGGCGGTCGTCGTTTCCCTGGCCGTCGCCCCGGACAAGGTCCTCTGGGTGGCTTTGCTTTACCTGGTTATCCAGCTTCTGGAGAATAGCCTGCTCGTGCCCAAGATCCAGAGCTCTTTCCTGCGCATCCACCCCGCGATAATGATTGTCCTGCT
>DAIQQC010000119.1:0-4117 GCA_036787005.1 Dehalococcoidales bacterium
CTGCACCGTCAGTATCGGCGAGCTTTCTTTAGCCCTCACCTTGGCGTGGATGTGGGGCGCCCGTGTCATGTAGTCCATCGGCCTGACCGTCTCCAGGCGGTACCGCCCTGAGTTATCTGCGTACTGGTGGCCCCGCAGGTTAAAACCTTTATTATCGTAAACCCCGTTCCCGTCCGCTTGCCAGAAGTCCAGCCAGGCATGGGCTATCGGCCCCTCGTTCCTGTCCAGTACCCGCCCCTCCACCACCAGCTTCGTGCCGGCCGTGCCCTTTCCGGCGATGTTGCTGCGTTCCGGCGAACCTTTAGTGTAATATGGCCCCTCGTCCACCGGCGGCGTTAGCGGCAGCTTGCTTTCCGATTGTTTTTTTGGCATACCTGCCCCCTCTTTAAGCTACTACGATAGTTGCATTTTAGTTCCTGCAGCGGAGCGTGTATGTAAGAAATGTCACATGGACAAACTGGTCTGAAAGACCTAAAGCTCAACACTTTTACCCTTTGAGCTTTAGTTAAAGCTAACCCAGCCCCACCTTTTCTTTGACCTCTGCCAGCATTTTATCCGCCAGCGGTCGGGCCTTATCCGCCCCTTCTTTCAAGATCCCGTCGATGTAGCCGGTATCTTTTGTCAATTCCTGGTAGCGTTCCTGCAGCGGCCGCAGCGCCTCGATGATTACCTCCGCCAGCGCCTTCTTGAGGTCGCCGTAGCCTTTGCCCTCGAACCTGGCCTCGATTTCTCTCCGGTTTTGACCGGTGAAGGCGTGATAAATGGTCAGCAGGTTGTTGACGCCCGGCCGGCTTTCGTCGAAGCGGATTTCCTTTAACGAGTCGGTGGTCGCCCGCATGATCTTGCCGCGGATGACGTCCGGCGTGTCGAGCAGCTTGATCGAGTGGTTCGGTGCGTCGTTGCTCTTGCTCATCTTCTTGGTGGGGTCGTCGAGGCCCATAATGCGCGCGCCCACGTCGGGGATGACCGGTTCCGGTATGGCGAAGGTCTCCCCGTAGATATTATTGAAGCGCTGTGCCACGTCGCGGGTCAGTTCGACGTGCTGTTTCTGGTCTTCCCCCACGGGCACTTCATCGGTACGGTAAAGGAGGATATCGGCGGCCATCAGGGCGGGGTAATCAAAAAGCCCCACGCTTACCTGCTCTTTAAGATCGGCGGATTTTTCCTTGAACTGCGTCATGCGGTACATCCAGCCCATGGGGAGGAAGCAGTTCAGGATCCAGGCCAGCTCACTGTGGGCGGCAACGTGAGATTGGATGAAGATGATGGAATATTTCGCGTCGAGGCCCGCGGCCACATAGATACCGGTGAGTTCACGCGTTCTTTTTTTCAGGAGCACCGGGTCCTGCGGCACGGTGATCGCATGCAGGTCGACGATGCAGAAAATGTTATCGGTATCATATTGTTTTTTTACCCAGTTGCGCAGCGAGCCCAGGTAAGCCCCGATGTGTAAATTACCCGTCGGCTGGATGCCGGAAAAGACACGCTTTTTCATGGAGACCTCCTGAATTAAAACTATAACGAAAATGTAAAACTAAATCCTCGGAAAAACTAATTGGCAGGCTGTTATTTTTTAATAAATATACTGACTAGATAGAGAATACCTCCAGCCATATAAATAACCCAACAAATAAGGTATGGGATTTTATACCAACCTGGCCAACCCTCGGCAGACTTGATAGGAAATATGATTAGTATGCCGATGGCTAATACGAGTAAACCGCCAAAGAGAGGCCATTTCCATCCGATAAAGGCGAACGCTACGAGAAACGGGAAGAGCATAATCGTTGCTCCCTGAAAACTCCCGACTGGAACGGTAAGAGGCTCGATATTTACCGCAATTACTATTGAGAGAGTATAGAGAATAGACAACCCCGGAGCTGCCACAGTTGCGATCCTGGCCGTCCAAATAAGCTTCTCATAACTTCTATAAGAAATCATATCTATCGATGATTTCCTACATTTTGTCCGGGGCGTTCATGCCCATGAGCTTTAACGTCCTCCCCAGCACCACCCTGGCGGCCCGCACCAGCTTTAGCCGTGCCCCTGTCATGGCTTTGTCGTCCGTGACGACGCGGCAATTTTTATAAAAAGCGTGGAAGGCCGTGGCCAGGTCCTGCGCGTAGTAGGTGAGGTGGTGGGGCTCCAGTGTCAGGGCTACCGTCTCGATTATCTCCGGCAGGAGCAGCATCTTGCGTATTAGTGTCAGCTCCGCCTCGTCTTTAAGGAAGGAGACGTCGCCTTCGTTATCCTCGATGCCCCTTTCTTCTGCCAGTCGCAGGATGCTGGCGATGCGCGCGTGGGCATACTGGACATAATATACCGGGTTATCGGTCGACTCCTTTTTCGCCAGCTCCAGGTCGAAGTCCATCTGGCTGTCGGCCGTGCGCGCCAGGAAAAAGAACCGGCAGGCGTCCGTGCCCACCTCATCGATCAGCTCCCTCAACGTGACGATGTCCCCGCTGCGTTTGGATATTTTTACTATCTCGCCGCCGCGCCGCAGCGTTACCATCTGGTGGATGATTATCTCCAGCCGGTCGGGGTCGATACCGAGCGCCCCCACTACCGCCTTTAGCCGGGAGACGTGGCCCATGTGGTCGGCGCCCCAGATGTTGATGACCCGCTCGAACTTCCGCTCGATGAACTTGTTATAGTGGTAGGCGATGTCCGCCCCGAAGTATGTCGGCGAGCCGTTGCTGCGGATAATAACGTTGTCCTTGTCCTCTCCCACCGAGGTGGAAACGAACCACGTGGCGCCTTCCCTCTCGGCGACATAGCCGCCTTCTCTGAGCAGCGCCATCGCCTTATCGAATTGCCCGTTTTCGTACAGTGTCTTTTCACTGTACCAGACGTCGAAGTCGACTCTCAGTTTCTTGAGGTCGGTGCGCGTGCCGGTGAGTATCTTCGCCAGTCCCACCTTGCCCAGCTCGTCGATGCCCTCGGCCTCGGGCAGGGTCAGGAAACGGTCACCCTTCTCGCTGATGATTTCGGCGGCCAGGTCTACCATGTAGGCGCCGTGATAACCCTCGGCGGGCACCTCGGCGTTCCTGCCCAGTTTTTGCTGGTAGCGCGCCCAGAGCGAGTACCGGAACGCGTCCATCTGGCTGCCGGCGTCGTTAAAATAGTACTCTTTCACCACTTCGTACCCGGCGGCGGTCATGACGTTGCAGAGTGTGCTGCCGAGTACGGCCCCCCGACCGTGGCCCACGTGCAGCGGCCCCGTCGGGTTCAGGCTGACGAACTCAATCTGTATCAGGCTGCTATTGCCGAGCGCTATGTTCCCGTAAGCTTTATCGGCGGCCAGTATCGCGTCCACCTGCCCGGCCAGCCAGCTGTTCTTTAGCGTGAAGTTGATAAAGCCCGGCGGCGCCACGTTCACTTCAGCAATTTCTGCCGATGGCTGAATATAACTGGCAATCTCTTTAGCGATGTCCAGCGGGTTTTTCCCCGCCGCCCGCGCCAGCTTTAATGAGATGCTGGAAGCGTAATCGCCGTGCTCCGGCTTCTGCGGCCGCTCGATGACTATCTCCGGCAACTTGAGGGCGGGCAGCTTTCCCTCCTGCTGCGCCCTGGCGATAGCCTCCGCTAATAGCTCGGCTATGGTCTGTTTAAGCATCGGGATAAAATAGCCTCGGTTCAAGTAAAGTTACGTTGAAATTATAGCATAGAAAAGCCCTCATGACGAGACCCCGGAAAATCGGTACGCGGTATTCTCGTTTACCGGCCTGACCGCCTGTTTATGCAACGATTGGCCTGTTTAGCCTTGTCACGATGATTTAGTATCTGTTACTAAAATGTTATACACGGTATAAAAAATTTGTTGACAAACAATTTCCCCTGTGCTATCCTGATAAATGCATATGATGAAGGCGAAAACATAACCTAAAAAACTGGTGGTAGTTAGCCAGACGAGGTCTGGCGGCCAAACCGCCAGACCTTTTCTTTTGCCTTCCGCACCTTAACAACCGAATATTGTTGATGGGTCTAAAGTAATCACATCTGCAAACCAAAACATCTAATATCAAACCTGAAGCAGGTCAAGCGCAAAGGGCATACGGTGGATGCCTTGGCATCAAGGGCCGAAGAAGGGCGTGGCAAGACTGCGAAAAGCCCCGGC
>DAIQQC010000043.1:0-12360 GCA_036787005.1 Dehalococcoidales bacterium
ACCTGCCCGCCGAGCCGGTCCGCCTTTTCGCAGAGCGTCACTTTGTGGCCGCGGCGGGCGGCAGCCTCGGCAGCCCGCAGGCCGGCCGGACCCCCGCCCACGATCAGCACTTTTTTCTTAAGCGTGGCGGGTTTTATCGTCCCGGCTCCCCGCTCTTTTTCCTCACCGATGTCCGGGTTCTGGATGCAGCCGACGCTCTTATTGAGGCCCACCCTACCGTAGCAGCCCTGGTTGTCGGCGACGCAATAGCGGATCTCATCGAGCCTGCCCTCTTTGGCTTTATTAGCTATCTCCGGGTCGCAGATCTGCGCCCGCACCATGCCGATCATGTCCGCCTGGCCGTCCGCCAGCACCCTCTCCGCCATGACGGGGTCGTTGATGCGCCCGGTGCAGAAGACGGGCAGCCTGACGGCGCTCTTGATGCCGGCGGCCAGCGGGATGGTATAGCCGAGCGGCGTATGCATGGAGGCGCCGACTAGGTACAGGTTGTAAAACGTGGCTAAAGTCAGGTCGACGAAGTCCAGGTCGCCCGGGGCTTCGAAGCATCTGGCGATTTCCTTGACGTCGTCTAAAGTAAGGCCGCCCTGCACCATCTCGTCGGCGCAGAGCCGGATGCCCAGCGTATGGTCGCGGCCGGCCGTCTTTCGCACGGCAGCGATGACCTCCAGCGGAAAGCGCATCCGGTTCTCCAGGCTGCCGCCGTAGTCGTCTTTACGTAAGTTAGTGAGGGGCGATAGGAACTGGCGTAGGAGGGAGCTGTGCCCTATCTGCAGCTCAATGCCGTCGAAGCCGCCCTCGCGGACGTGGACGGCGGCTTTAGCGAAAGCGGCGGTGATTTCTTGAATATCATCCAACTCCATTTCTTTCGGCACTTCCCGGAACATGAAGTCGGGCACGGGCGAAGGGGCTAATATCGGCAGCCGTGAATAGCTCCCGTCGCCCTGGGCGCCGTTGTGGTTGAGCTGCGCGAAAATCTTTGTTTCGTACTCGTGGACGGCGCGGCATAGGCGTCGGTAGCCAGGGATGACCTCCGGTTTCCAGGTGTCGATGAGCTTTTCGTAGGCGTGGTCGGAGGGATGTACCGACTGCTCCTCGGTAATAATTAGACCGGCGCCGCCTTTAGCGCGCTCCGCCAGGTAATATGCCTGTCTCTCGGAGGGTAGGTTGCGCTCGGCGAGGTTGGTCAGGTGGGCGGAAAAGGAGATACGGTTGGGCACGGTGGTCTGGCCGATGCGGAGGGGCGAGAACAAAAACTTGAACTGGCCGTACATAACGTCACCTCTCAAGCGCTATTATACGCCTAAGAGCTCGTTTTTGTGAAAAGAATTTCTCAGGGAAGGTATGGAGCTATTTCCCGCCGGATTCTGGCTCCAGTATTACGGTCGCGCTCCGGGTGATGTCCGGAGGCTTGGTAACCGTGACGGTGATGGTGTAGGTGACACCGGGATTCAGTTCCACGCTCTCGCTAAACTGCCCATCGATGACATCGATGTCGAGCGGGGAACCGTTCAGCGTCAGCACCGCTTCGGTTATCGAGTGGTCGTTGACCGTCCCCGAGATAATGATGTTCTGGCCGACCACCTGGTCCTGTGTAAAGCTCGTTATCTCGACGATAATATCGGTGATGTTGACCGTGACCGTATCCGAGTCGGATGCCGGCTGGCCGTCGGGCCCGGTGCCGGCAGCCGTCGCCGTGTTTCTCAGCAGGCCGGCCTCATCGCCCTTGACGGTATATTCGGCGGTGAATATCCACATCTCATCTTCATCCAGGATGCCGTCCGCATTATCATCGCCGTCAACATACACTGGCTGCCCGGCTTTATCATCCGTTACGTTGACATCGGCTAACGGCACGTCGCCCTCGTTGGAAACATAGTAGATGTAGGTGAGGTTATCGCCCGGGAAAGCGGATTGCTGGTTGCAGGTCTTACCAAGACCGATTGCCACGGTATCAGGGGTGGGCGTCGGTGAAATTGTCGGTGCCCTCTGTGTCGCGGTGGCTGTCGGTTCCGGCTGGGCGGGCGGTTCGCCGGGCTCTACCGTGGTGCGTTCGCCTTCGTTAAGTTCTACTTCCACTCCCTGCGCGGTAACGCTGACTAGTCCGTCAATATTGGTGACGATTGTCGCTCCATTCAATGCAACGGAGACGCCCAGCGTGGTGCCGCGGACGGCCGCGACCGCCGATGCCGTCTCGACTTCATAGCTCGAGGCCGGGTCGACGAGCTTCTTAACGCGGCTGATGGTGTTGCCCAGTCCCTGCTCGACCGTTATGTGGTTGGCCGTGCCGTCGATGGCCAGTTCTGCCAGGCTTATCTCGGTCCCCGCCTCCAGCTCGATGGTGCTGCCTTCAAAGAACGTAACGGTAGCATGTCCCCCGCCTCCGGTCTTGATCTTATAGTCTTCGTCAAGGGTCATCCCGGCTTCACCGCTGATCCAGTCGGCCTCTCCCGGTCTCATCACCAGGACGGTGCCGTCCGCGATAGATAGAATAGTAAGTGTGGTGGACTCGTTGTCTTCGGTGGGATTGGTTACGGTCGGCGTGGTCTCGGGGGTCGCTGATGGCCCTCCGCAGGCCGATGAGCTGATAACAAGCGCGGACAGCGACGCTGTGAGAAATATTGTACGGCAGGTATTACGGTATTCTGTCACGGGTTTACCAGCCTTTAAACTTAAGTGAATAGCCTTAATGTAGCACTACGGCCGGGAATTTTCAAGGAACTGTTAGTACCTGTTACCCGGCGCCGTTTGATTCCCTGTTCCAGCTCATCAGGCACTCGGGGTCGGGACTGTCGAGGTCGCCGGTGAGGAAATAGGCGACGGCCGGACAGCCGCCGCGGCACCTGTCGAACCGGGGGCAGCTGCGGCACGACGATGGCTCCAGCCGGCGGAAGTTAATGAAGGCCGGCGCTTTATCCCAGATATCTTTGACCGATTTCTCCCTCAGGTTGCCGCCGCGGAACTCGTCCGACTGCATGAAAGCGCAGGGGAAAACATCGCCGCTGGGATCGATACAGGCGGTCATCCTGGCGGCGCCGCACATGTCCAGCCCGAGCTGCCGTCGTCCCTCCTGCGAAATCGAAAAGAAGGAGTCGCCGGTGAGGATGGCAGGGTCGTTGCTCAGCCACGCGGAAAGCTCCTGAAGCTGGGACGGTTCCAGCTTTAGCGCCTCCCAGCTTTCCCGCGCCCGGCCGGACGGCCGGAAACGCGAAACTCGCAGTCGCGCCCCGTAAGAGGTCGCCAGCTCTTTGAGCTTGTCCAGTTGATGATAATTCAACGAGGTAACGACCGTGTTGATGGAGAGAGGTATGTTCTTACCGGAAAGAAGCCCGATCCCGGAAATGATCTTTCGGAACGTCCCTTCGCCGCGGATGGCGTCGTTGACCTCCGCGGTGGCGCCGTCAAGGCTGACCTGGACGTTGACGAGGGGATTGTTTGAGAACATCGCCACTGCTTCGTCCGTGAGGACTGTCCCGTTGGTGCTGATGCAGGTGACGATCCCCTTGGCATGGATATAGCGCAGCAGGGGCAGAAAATATTCTTTTAGCAGCGGTTCACCGCCCCCGAAGTTGATTTCAAAGACCTTTAGCGCCGCCAGTTGGTCGACGATGCCTTTACACTCTTTTAAGGACAGTTCGCCGGGCGATGCTACGGAGCTGGCGGAAAGGCAGTGGATACAGTTGAGGTTGCATTGGCGGGTTATTTCCCAGGTGATGTTTACCGGCGCGGAGAGCGGCCAGTCAGTGTATTTCATCGGAGATGACCCTGTTTTTCATCAGGCGGCCGGCGAGACGGGACAGTGAGCGCTCGACGATTTCTTCGGGCGTGCCGGTGCGGCGGGAGATATCGCCGGCGATGCTTTCCCAGTCCCAGGTGCCGTCGAAATGCGCCGGCTGGAGCCAGTCGCCGCTTTTAACGAAACACAGCTTGTGCGGCATCTGTCGGTAAAAAAGCAGCCCCCAGCTTTCCCGGCGCACACGGACGTCAGTGGCCAGGCGGAGCGACATCGACTAATAAACTCCGCAGACGCCGTCGATACCCAGCTCCTCGATCACTATTTCTTCGAGGATTTGCGGCTCCTCGGCGGTCTTGACCTCGTTATCCGGAGAGACAGCCATTTCTTCATTCATGACGCGCACATCCCTGGTAACATTATGATATTCCCCGGGCGATTACTCAAGCCCCAGCCTGGCGCGGAGCTTCCGGACGTACTCCCGGCCGTCCTCTTTATAGGGTTCCGGCACCCAGGGCATCACGGCCAGCGTGTCCAGCAGCGGCTGCAACTTATCGAAAGGCACCGAGATGAAATGCATGCCTTCCCTGAAGATATGGCGGCGCCTCATCCCGAAGCCCAGGCCCGTCGTAATATGGTTGATTTCTCCGCTGACGTAAGGGTAAACCAGAAGCCAGTCGCACCCCACCGCCGGAGTGTACTTGCTCAGCCACATGTCGCCGGTACGGTAGCTCGACGCCCGCAGCAGGATTTCCGCCTGCGTGGTATTGGCCATGATAAGCAGCACATCGGGTTCGAAGGTGAATTTGCCCAGCGGGGCGAGCGAGACATAGTTGACGGTGCCTTTATCGATCTTGTAGATGTGCTGGTAAAGACGGGCCGCGGCCCGCGGCGACTCGTAGACCTGGAGGCCGGTCCCGTATTCGCCGTTGACGTACGGAGTCTCAACGTCCTTCATCCCCATCACGTAAAGTCCGGCGTCACAGGTATGGTCTTCCAGTTCCGCGTAAAAAGCGTTCCCTTCCTGCGCGTGCTTTATCATCTCACAGAGGGTCATCTTTTTTGCAATCCGGGGGAGGTCCGGACGTTTTACCGTGAACTTAACACCTACCGGCGGGGTCTCAAAGCCGAACTTGTCCAGTATCGCATAGTCCTGTTTGGCCTGTTTTTTCATTTGCCTTACCTCATTCCGTGACGATGGGACTAGAGAACGCTCCTCATGAGATCCATGACCTCGTCGTAATTAAACTCGCGGGGGTTCCCCTGCGAACAAAAGTCGTTGGCATAGACCCTGACGATTTTGTCCAGGTCTTTCTCCTGCACGCCGAACTGCTCGGTGAGGTGGCCGGGTTGTATTTCCAGGTCCTCGAGGAGCTGCTCGATTTCTTCGAACCAGCGCTCGGAGGCTTCCCAATCGGTCAGGCCGGTGGTATCGATGCCCATAGCCCGGACCAGGGTGGCCAGCTTGCCGATGATGGCGGGCTGGTTATACCTCTCCCCGGCGAGCATCATCACGGCGTTAATGCGGCCGTGATGGCAATCCGTGAGGGCGCTCACCTGGTGGCCCAGGCCGTGGACGATGCCGGCCCCCGCACCGAAACCGATGCCGATGCCGCCCATCGTCGACGCCCAGCACATGCGCTCGCAGGCGTCATGGTCCATGCGGTTGTAGGTGAACTCGCGGAGGTTTTTATAGATGAGCTCGACGGCGCGCAGCAGCAGGCCGTAGGCGTAGGGGCCCTGCACCTTGGTCACGAAGGCCTCGATGCCGTGTGCCATGGCGTCGAAGCCGGTCCAGGCGGCGACGTGCCTGGGCTGAAGGCGGGCCAGCAGGGGGTCGATGACCGCCAGCGTGGAATGAATATTCGGAGCGCTGACCAGTATTTTCGTCTTTGTCTTGGTATTTGACAGGGCCGCGAAAGAGGAGACCTCGGCGCCGGTGCCGGAGGTGGTCGTTACCGAAATCTGGGGGATGGTACAGGGCTTCATCTTTTTCAGCGTTTCTATCCAGGGAGGATCGATGAAAACGGTAAAATTGGTGATATCCCTGCCGCCGTTAGCCGCCACCACGCGAACACCTTTGCCGGTATCGATTGAACTGCCGCCCCCCACCGCGACCACCCCATCACACTGGCCCTCTTTGAATGTTTTATATGCCCCCATGATTTCGTGGTCCTTGGGATTGGTCGTGATTTTATCGTAAATTTCCGTGGCCACGCCGGCGTAGTTGATGACGCCCTTGATTTCATCGATAACGCCCGTGCCTTTAAGCCCGGAGGTAACGATGAGCGCCTTTTTCATGCCGGCGGCTTTACACTCGTCGCCGATGGTCTGGTAGGCGCCCCAGCCGAGCGCTATCCTGGGAATGGGATTGGTGTAAACGATCGGGAACTCGTAAATTTCCTTGTTGATCACGGCGGTGCCTCCTTAAGACATGCTAACGGTATTGTACGGCATGGCGGCGCAAATCATCAAGGCGTCCTTTATCGCGACGCGAGTATACCGGCTTAAGCTTTTCGCGGAGATCGACTAAAATTCGTCCAGCGGCTTTTCAATCCGCGTCGGCGTTCCAGCTCAGACAACTCTTCATTGGAAAGTGTAAGCACCATAGTTTTTTCACGTTTGACCTCCGGCGTTGAGTTGTGAGAACGCTATTACTGGGTCTTAACCTCTTCAACCTCGCATACCGGCTGTTGGGCTTCCCCGGTAAAAAACTTCCGTCTGAAATACAGCGCCACGTTCACCAGGCTGATGAGAACCGGCACTTCCACCAGCGGCCCGATGACGGCGGCAAAAGCCTGCCCGGAGCCGATGCCGAACACGGCTACCGCCACGGCGATGGCCAGCTCGAAGTTATTGCTGGCGGCGGTGAAGGCGATACTCGCCGTTTTGGGGTAGCTGGCCCCTATCTTCTTGCCCATCCAGAAAGAAACCAGGAACATGACCACGAAGTATATCAGCAGCGGCACGGCAATTTTCAGCACGTCGAGCGGTATCTGTACGATAAGCTCGCCCTTGAGCGAGAACATCACAACGATGGTGAACAGCAGGGCCACTAGAGTGATAGGGCTAATCTTGGGAATGAACTTTGTTTCGTACCAGGTGCGCTCCTTGGACTTGATGAGGAAGAAGCGGGTGAGCATGCCTCCGAAAAAGGGTATACCCAGGTAGATGAGCACACTTTGCGCTATCTCCCAGATGGTAATATTTACGATGGCTCCCTCAAGACCAAACCAACCGGGTAGGATGGTGATGAATATATAGGCGTAGATAGAATAAAAAATTATCTGAAAAATGGAGTTGAAGGCGACCAGACCGGCGGCGTATTCGTTGTCGCCTTTACACAGGGCGTTCCAGACGATGACCATAGCGATACACCGCGCCAGCCCTATCATTATCAAACCGACCATGTATTCCGAGTTCGGCCAGATATGCCCCAGGAACAGCACCGCCAGCAGGAACATGAGAATAGGCCCGATGACCCAGTTCTGTACGAGTGACACTCCCAGGACCCGCCAGTCCCGGAAGACCTTACCCATTTCCTCGTACCTCACCTTGGCTAAAGGGGGGTACATCATTAAGATAAGCCCGACCGCTATCGGGATAGACGTCGTCCCCACGCTTAATGAGTTTATAAAGTCGCCTACCCCGGTTCTCCAACCCAGTAGTACACCCACCCCCATCGCCAGGAATATCCACAGCGTCAAAAATCTATCGAGGAATGAAAGACGGCTGGTTGCTGTTTCTGGTTGTTTACTCATCATTACTCCTAGATATTTATTATTTTGTGCGCTGGATAAACCCTTCTACCGGGTTGGCGGTATCAAGATGTGATTTCAGCTTACCCTGTTGGGAATGTAAAATACGGTCATAAAGGGCCTTTTTAATAAACCGGAGCGCTTCTTTTTCATCATTATCCGTAACGATTCTTTCCAGCTCAATGATGTCTCGCTCATCCAGAGAAACAGCGGTCTTTCTGATTTCAAGCATCTCACACCCCCCATGTTGGTACTGATAAACACTAAAATAAATAGGTGATAAGATATATCCCCACTCCAACTAATATTACGCCCGCTATTTTTTTAGAGTAACTGGAAAAATTGGCAATTCCCTTTGATACCAGCACCTTCTGGGCAAAGCCCGCCGAGATGCCGGCGCCGAGCACCAGCACCCAGTGTCCCAGCGCGTAAGCCAGCAGCAGTCCCCCGCTATAAGCGATGTTCTGTTTGGTGGCGGCAAACGTAAGTATCACGGCCAGCACCGGCGTGGCGCAGGGAGAAGCTACTATACCAAAAAATAGACCTAGGATAAAAGCCCCCAACAGCGCCCTTTTTTTGGGTAAAAAACGTTGAGGAAGCCCTAATTGAAAAGAGAGTCTATCCGCAAACAGGAGGTATAGTCCCAGCAGGATAACAACCGGCGGCAGGATATAATACCAGAATTGTCCTACATCACCGAAGAGCCTGCCCAAAGCGCCGGCGATTATCCCCAGGATGGTAAAGGTGATGGTCAGGCCCAGCGTAAACATCAACGAGTACTGGATAGCTCTCTTCTGCGAGCCTTCCGCATACCCGCCGACATAGCCGATCACCAGCGGTATCATCGCCAGGACGCAGGGGCTGGCGCTGGAAATGATACCCCCCAGGAAGCAGGCGGGGAAAGCCAGCCATCCTTGAGTTTGGACTAGCTCGCCGACAAAATTGGATAATCCTTCCACGCTACTCTATCCCCATCTCCTTTAGTTGGGTGATAATATCTACTCTTGCCCAGAAGCCCACATGCCTCGTTACTTCCTGGCCGCTGCTATCGAATACTATCTGGGTGGGGATTGCCATGATGCCGTATTGCTGTGTAAGCTCCCTCTGCTCGTACACTTCCACGATTACCACGTTCAGCTTGCCTTCGTATATGGCCGCCACATCCTCGAGAATAGGCTTCATCTGTTTGCAGGGGACGCAGGTATCAGAGCCGAATTCTGCCAGTGTCGGTTTGCCGCTGGCCAGAGCCTGACCAAGGGGCATAGAGGTTAAATCAGAGCCTTGGGATTGAGAGCCACCGATTTCAATAAGCTCGATGTCAAAGGTCAGGTCCTGCCCGGCCAGGGGATGGTTAGCGTCTACGGTAATGGTCGTCTCGGATACCTCGATGATCGTCACAGCCCCTTCGCTTCCTTGAAGCACCATACCGACTTCAGGGATAATGTCCGGGGAAAGTTTGTCCCTGCCGATCTCGACTATCAGGTCATCTCGGCGCGGGCCGTACGCTTCGTCAACGGGGACGGAGACCGTTTTAGTTTCCCCGGCCTTCATTCCGATCACCGCCTGTTCAAAGCCGGAGATTGCCTGTCCCTGGCCCAGGGTGAATTCATACGGTTCGCCACCGACGGATGTATCGTATACCGTACCGTCTGCTAACTTTAACGTGTAATGTACTTTGACGGTATCATTGGATTTAGCAACAGCAGGACCGCTGCACCCGGCCACTAAAAATAAAATTAGCAGAATAAAACTCACCAGGATAAGATGATACTTTTTTGGCGTCATTGGGTGTCCCCTGCGTTATATTATTTTCGTGTGTGTAAAATCTTCGAGCATTGTTTCAGGAAGGAATGACTTCCTCTACCAGCTTCTTTACCCTTTCTTTTATCTCGTCTCTGATCTTCCTGACCTGCTCCAGTGATTTTCCTTTAGGGTCTTCCAGCGCCCAGTCTTCCACGGGCACTGTGGTAAAGGGGCAGGCATCCTCGCAGCCCATGGTGAAGGCTCTATCAATGCCTCGCATCATCTCTAAAGTTAGTTTCTTTGGTTTATTCCCGCTGATATCGATGCCCTCTTCTCTCATGACCTCTACCGCCATAGGGTTAACCTTGTCGTCCGGCTTCGAGCCCGCGGAAATGGCTTTAGCCCGCCCCCGGGCCATCTGATTGAAAAATCCTTCGGCCATCTGGCTGCGGCCGGAATTGTGTACGCAGATGAAGAGTACTGTCTTTATCCCTTTATTCATTTTAGCCCTCCCAGCGGCTTTGCCAGCGATTCTCTAGCTTTCTGCGTAATAAACTCGATATCTGCCTGCTCCAGAAGGAAATTATGGCTTTTGCTAATGCCTTCGTCGGTGACGCAGATCCAGTCGGTCACTTTCAGCCCGGCATGTTCAATCGTCTTTTTAGCGCAGGCAACCTGGCAGCCGTCGATGGCCACCAGCCTTTTAGCGCTTTTGGCCGACTCCACCATGCCACCGATGTGCGCGGCGATGCCGGCCAGGCAGTAAATCTTTCCCACCCCCAGCGTATCCAGGCTTACCGCGGCCTGGTTGGCAATCTGCCCGCAGTTGGAGCCCCCCGAGCAGGGGAGTATGGTAATTTCTTCGGTTTTACAGGTGCATTGGTCTGCCATTTTAGTAAGTCCTCACTTTCCAGCTACTTTATTTCCCTTTTCAACTATATCCTCAAGGTAGTTCAATACTTCAACTGCATCCGCCTCCCTGTCGATCTCCTTAACATTGATTTCCTTTTTATTGATGATAACCCGCCAGTCGTTATATCGGAAAGCTAAAATTGGGATGTCCGCATTAAAAGCGGGGGCAAGAACCCCCTTAGCGATTATTCCCATTTCCTCACTTATATCCTTTTTGAGCTTGACGACGGCACGCGTCGGACCTCCGCCCGCTCACTCTCAGCCCCCCTTACCAGGAATGAACGTTAATCTATAGTCTTCAAACGGCGATTTACCTCCACGCTTTTTAGGCATTTTATCAACCGCCTTTCAGGATAAATATATTTAGTTCTTATGCTTGTTTGGCTAAAGCCGTGGTGATGAAAGTAGTTACCTCTGCCTTCGTGGGCACCCGCCCGGAGCAGACAAGATTCTCGTCGATCACTAGACCCGGCGTGGTCAGAATAGGGTATTCCATTATCTTGTTCATGTCCCTGACGTGCTCTATCTCAGCATCGATACTAAGTTCCCTGACAGCTTCATTAACGGTCTTTTCAAGTTGTTGACATCGAACGCATCCCGGCCCCAGTACTTTGATTTTCATTTCCTAAACCCTCCTTCAATTATTTGATATTTATTCTGTCAGGCGCGTATCAACCGGCGATAGCGCCGTAAATTAGCCCGGCCGCGGTACAGCAAATGATAATTATTCCCACGTACCAGAGAAGCCTCTTGTTGCCGATCATCTTGCGGACGACGAGTATGCTGGGCAGCGAAAGCACGGGGTCGGCAAGCAGATAAGCCACCAGCGGACCCGTGCCCACGCCCAGATCCAGAAAAAGCCGGGCCATCGGCACTTCCACCAGGGTGGGGAAGTAGGCTACCACTCCGAAGAGTACTGCCCCCAGGGTCGCGGTTATAGAGGAACCCCCGAAGTATTTCCCGACGAATTCGGATGGTATCACCACCCTTAACATCCCGGCCACAAACACGCCGATAAGTAACAGCGGCAGGATGGTCTTGACAAAGAACCAGGTCTCCTTCATCCAGCTCTTAAACATGTCTCTAGTCAATGCTTTCCTGGCAACCAATATCAATACAACGATAAGGACCGCCAGCCCGGGTAATTTCACCGGCAGCTTAAGCACGGGCGAAGCGCCCCACAGAAGAATAGCAAGCAGGACGCCGAAGAAGCCCCAGAGCCATTTTGAAGTTTTCGTGTTATTGAGAGTCGCAAATGCTCCGGTAGTGCCTCCTCCCGTCGAGGTGGTCACTGACTTTTCCGGGAATAGGGCGGACATGGAAATGCCGATAAAGATGGCGAAGATAATCGAAAGGATAATCCTTGCCAGTGCCACGTTCCAGCTAATAAGACTTGATGTGTAAATGATCGCCAGGATATTCGTCGCCGGGGCCGTGTAAAGAAAAACTATCGCCGGTCCCAGGCCGGCACCGCTTTTCCGTATTCCGGCAAACAGCGGCAGTATGGTGCAGGAGCAAACCGCCAGGCACAGCCCACCCGCTACCGCCATCGGGTACGCAACATATTTAGGTGAATTGGGCCCGAGGTACCGTAATATCTTTTCCTTTGGGAAAAGAGCGTATAAAGCGCCCGCAAGAAAGAAGGCAGGTATAACAAACGGCAGATGAACAAGCAAGTAGTCCTGGATAGTCGCCCAGCCGCCTTCAAGCAGATCGATAAATACCGACATTTGATTGTTGGCCTTTCATACCCCTGAATAGGTTAAACTGACGCGGTAGCCTTTTCAGCACTGGTTTTCTTAACGCAACCAGGACCCAGTCGCCTTGCCTTTCGGAGACGCTCGCGGTCAATATTCATTCTCCTGTTCTCCCTGAAAGCGATGGTTGTTGCTTCAATAATAGCCTTCAGATGTTTCTCCATACCGTTCCAGTCAATTGAATAGAGAGACCATAAGCCTTCCTTATTTAGTTTGAGAATGCCGGCATCGTACAGGGCACTTAAGCCGCGCGAGGCTTTGGACTGCGATATCTCTAAAGCCTGCATTACCTCACAAACACAACACTCCCTCTCCGTGAGTAGGTTCAATACTCTTAACCTCGACTCGTCCGACAGCACTTTATATACTTTGACCAGATCTCTCATATCTGCCCCCTAAAAATATATGCATAATCTTGCATCTATGCATATATTATCACCCTGTTTTAAGTACTGTCAAG
>DAIQQC010000043.1:12460-13987 GCA_036787005.1 Dehalococcoidales bacterium
ACGTTAACGACTTTTAATAATGTACCGGCTGGAGAGGGGTTCACCCTGGAGGGATACAGGGGTGAGGTTTACAAGACGCCGATGAGATAAAAGTCCTTTCAAATAAACCTCTTTGAATATTATCCTGAAAATGAGTTATATTGCCTGTTGAGGAGGTTGAGATGAGGAAGGTCTACCTGGACAACGCGTCCAGCACGCCAATACTGCCCGAAGTCAAAGAGGCGATACTGCCGTACCTCGGGGAGGTCTACGGCAACCCGTCCTCGCTCCACGACTGGGGAGACGCGGCGCGGATGGCGGTGGACGAAGCGCGGGAAAAAGTGGCGGGGCTGATCAATGCCGGCCCGGAAGAGATAATATTCACCGGCTGCGGCACGGAAAGCAACAACTTGGCAGTCAAGGGCATCGCGCTGGCGGCGCAGGCCAAAGGAAAGCACGTAGTTGTATCAGCCATAGAGCACTTCTCAGTTCTAAACTCGGCCAAGACGCTGGAAAAATTCGGGTTCGAGGTCACGGAGGTGCCGGTAGATAAATACGGCGCCATCGACCCCGACGATGTAAAAAAGGCCATACGAAAAGATACGGTGCTGGTCTCGATCATGCACGCCAACGGCGAGATAGGTACCATCGAGTCGATTAAAAAAATAGCCCAAATCACCAAAGAGCTAAAGGTACCCCTGCATACGGACGCAATCGCCACCGCCGGGACAATACCCGTTGATGTTAGCGAACTCGGCGTGGACGCGCTGAGCCTTGCCGGCAACCAGTTCTACGGCCCGAAAGGGGTCGGGGCACTATGGGTAAGGCGGGGCGTCAGAATAATGCCGCTGTTCGACGGGGGGATACAGGAAGGCGGAAGGAGGGGCGGCACCGAGAACGTCCCGGGGATAGTTGGACTGGGCAAAGCGGCGGAAATCGCGAAAGCTAGTATGGAGTCACGCATTAGCCAGCTAACGCCATTACGCAACCGCCTGCTCAAAGAGCTGCCTGCAAAAGTAGAGCACGTGGTGGTGACAGGGCATCCGCAGAACCGGCTGCCGGGACACGCCAGCTTCTGCGTGGAGTTCATCGAGGGCGAAAGCATGCTCATGCTATTAAATAACAAAGGCATAGCGGTCACCAGCGGGTCGGCGTGCACGTCAAGGGCGCTCAAGGCCTCGCACGTCCTGATAGCCATCGGGCTTTCCCACGAAATAGCGCAGGGCTCGATACTGTTCACCATGGGACTGGACACCACGCCGGCGGACATCGATTACGTCCTGGAGACCATGCCGCCGGTAGTCGAGAGGCTCAGGCAGATGTCCCCGCTCTATGCCAAATTTACCAAGGCGGGCAAAGGAGGGCAATAATTATGCCGGTATACAACCAAAAAGTGATGGACCACTTCATGAACCCCCGCAACGTGGGGGAAATAGAGAACGCCGACGGAATCGGGGAGGAGGGGAACCCGGTCTGCGGGGACATGATGACCTTCTATATCAAGGTCAAGGACGACCGCCTGGAAGACGTCAAGTTCAAGACGTTCGG
>DAIQQC010000044.1:0-13883 GCA_036787005.1 Dehalococcoidales bacterium
TTTACTTATCCCCCATCACCGCCACCAGCAGCAGGCCCGGCCCGGTGTGCGCCCCGATGACCGGCGTCGTCCGGGTGCGCAGGATGCGCTCTTTAGGAAAGATGGCACCCAGGCGTTCCACCATGCGGTCGACGTCCTCCGGGCAGGCTGCCCCTTCCACGGCTAGCCCTTCGATGTGCTTGTAGCTGGCCGCGAACTCGTAAAGCTGGTCGATGGCCTTGGCCCGCGACCGCGCCCGGCCGGCCGGCTCCACCACTCCGTTTTTCAGCGTGATGATGGGATTTATCCTCAGTACCGACCCCATGAAGGCCTGCGCCCTGCCGATGCGCCCGCCTCTCTTGAGGTACTCCAGCGTGTCGAAGGCGGCGCGCATTTCCACGCGCGGCAGGGTCTGCTGGATTATGTCTTTGATTTCGCCCGGGCTGGCGCCTGCCTTGGCCGCCTCCGCCGCTTTGATGACCACGAACCCCTGCTGCATCACGGCGCACCCGGAGTCGATGATCTCGATGTGGCAGCCGCCTTCCACCAGCTCGGCGCTCTGCCGGGCGGCGTTATAGATGCCGCTGAGTTTCGCACTCACCATGATGACCAGGATTTCGTCCGTTACCTCCGCCAGTCTGGCGTAGGTCCTGGCGAACAGGTCCAGCGATGGCACCGAGGTCGTCGGCATGACCTTGCTGGTGGCCAGCCGCTCGTAAAACTGGTCGTTGGTGATGTCGATACCGTCCCGGAACGTCTCTTCCCCGAAGCGCAGGATGACCGGGATGATGCTGATGTCCAGCTCTTTGACGATATCGGGCGGGATGTCCGAGACGCTGTCGGTGACGATTTTTACCGTCATTAATGACCTTTCATGCACACCGATTACCTTGTGCCGAGCACCGCCACGCCGATGACCCGCGGCCCCACGTTGGTGCCGATGACCGGGCTGACTTTAGATAAATAGACCCGCTCCCTGGGATAGCTCTGGCATAGCTTCTCGACGAAGGCGCCGGTCTCGTCGGGCGTGGTGGCGTCTTCTACTGCCAGTTCTTCAATTCCCTTGTATTCCCCTACGAACCGGCACAGGTGCTCGATGGCCCTGGACCGCGAGCGCTCGCGGCCGAAGGGAAAAACCTCGCCGTCTTTGATGCCGAGGATGGGGTTGATGCCCAGCATCGAGCCCAGCATTGCCTGGGCCTTGCCGATGCGCCCGCCCCTTTTAAGGTATTCCAGCGTATCGAAGGCGATGCGTATCCCGACTCTCCCGATGTTGGCACGCGTCATCGCCGCCAGCTCGTCTAAGCCGGCCCCTTCCCGGGCTGCCTTGGCGGCGGCAATGACCAGCAGCCCTTCGGCCATCATCGCCAGCTCCGAAGCCACCACGATCACCCGGCACCTTTTCCCCATGGCGTCGATGGCTTTATGGGCCGACTCGGCGGTGGCGCTCAGCTTCCGGCCGATGGTGATGACCAGTATGCCGTCGGTCTCGTCGGCCAGTGTGTCGTAGACTCCCGCGAAGACGTACGGCGCCGGCGTAGAGGTGATCGGCTGTATCGCTTCGCCCTCGAGCCTGCGGTAAAACTCGTCGGTCGTCAGGTCGACTCCGTCGCGGTAGGTCACACCGCCGATGACGATGTTCAGGGGGACGACCGTGATTCCCAGACCGGCGGCGGTGGACGGAGAAATGTCCGAGACGCTGTCTGTGACTATCTTTACCGGCATCTGCCCTTCCGCAGTCGATTTATTATCGGGTATTTCGCTCGCAACGACTGTGCGGCATTACGGCGTTTCCGCCTCGAGAATGGACAAGGCCAGGGCGTTCGGCCCGGCGTACGTCCCGATGACCGGGCTGATCACCGAACGGTAAATGCGCTCTTTGGGATAGATCGCCCCCAGCCGCTCCACCAGGTTATCGGCATCGATGGGCGTCGTGGCATGCTCCACCGCCAGCCCCTCTATGTTCTTATAGCCGGCCACGGTGTTGTAGAGATAATCGAGGCCCGCGTTCATGGACCGTACCCGGGTCAGCGGGGCCATCTCGCCGTCTTTTACCGTGAGTATCGGTTTAACGGACAGTACCGAGCCCAGCAGCCCCTGCGCCTTGCCGATGCGCCCGCCCTTGGCCAGGTACTTGAGCGTGTCGAAGTAGGCGATGAGGTGCGACCTCGATACTGCCTGCCGCGCCATCTGGGCCACTTCTTTCAAGCCGGCCCCGGCCTTGATCGCCTTGGCGGCTGCGATGACGATAAGACCTTCCGCCAGCGCCACGGTATGGGAATCGACGATTTCCACGCGGCACTTACCCTTCAGGTAGTCGCGGGCCTGCGCGGCGGACTGGTATGTCCCGCTGAGCTTGCTGGACACGACCACCACCAGTATCTCGTCGGTCTCCTGGGCCAGCTTATTGTAGACCTCGGAAAAGTCGTTGGGCGTGGGCTGTGTCGTGGAGGGTAGTACCGGCTCGTTCACCAGCCGGCGGTAAAAGTCCTCGCTGGTGATATCTACGCGGTCGCGGTACATCTGCTTGCCGAACCGTACGTAGAGCGGCACCACGGTCAGCCCCCACTCTTTTACCAGGTCGTCAGTGAGGTCAGATAGCGTATCCGTAACGATCTTTACGCTCATTGCCCCTCCGCCTTTCTACTCCACTGATATGATATAGCTGTAATGAGGCTGGCCGCCGCGGATGACTTCGACCTGCAGCTTCGGGTACTGGCTGGTGATACTGGCGCTGATCTCTTCGGACTCGGCCTTTTCTACTTCCGCCCCGTAATAGATGGTCACCACCTCGGCCTCATCCAGGTCCAGCCTGGACAAAAGCTGGTCCACCACCTCGAGGTCGGTATCGCCGACGGCTATGAGCTCCCCGTCGAGCAGGCCGATGGGCTGCTTGCGCCTGATTTTCAGCCCGTTTATTTGTGTGGCGCGCACCGAGCGCGTGATCTCGATGGTCTTTACCGAGACCAGCGCCTTCTCCATGATCTCGGCGTTGGCTTTAAAGTCCGCCTCGTAGTCGAAGGCCAGCAGCGCTACCACGCCCTGCGGGATCGTACGCGTCGGCACTACTTTGATCTTCTTCTGGGTGAGTGATTGTACCTGGTTAGCGGTGGCGATGATGTTCTTGTTGTTGGGGAGGATAATAATGTTCTCGGAGGAGGTGGCTTCCACGGTCTGGAGGATGTCCTTGGTGCTGGGGTTCATGGTCTGTCCGCCGGGCACGACCGCGGCGGCTCCCAGGCTGCCGAAGACCTCTTTCAGGCCGTCGCCGGCCGCTACGGCGATGACGGCGGTATCGGTGATGGGCATCTTTTCCTTCTGCATCTCCAGGAAGTCCTGGTGCTGCTCGTCCATGTTGCGGATGCTTACCTGATGCAGCGTGCCCAGCTTAGAGGCGACGGAGATGATGTTACCGGGGTTAAGTGTATGGATATGGATGCGCACCGCTGAATCGTCCCCGACCACGATCAGCGACTCGCCTTTCTTTTCCAGTCTCTTGCGTATTTCCTCGGGCTCGAGGAGATCTCCCTTCAGGAGGAACTCGGTGCAGTAGCCGTAAGGCACTTCGTCGATGCCTGATACCTGCGGCAGCGGCGCGGTGTACGGCAGCTCGCTGACGATCATTTGCGGCTTGCGCAGCCGCATCTGCTCCGTCTCGCCCTTGAGGTAGCGTAGCGCCCCCTCGAAGAGCGTGTATATCCCCTGCCCGCCGGCGTCCACGACCCCGGCGTCTTTAAGTACTTTAAGGAGCCGCGGCGTGTTGGCCACAGATTCTCCGGCGGCGTCCACCACCGCCTCCAGCACCAGGACGATATCGTCGTTGCCTTCCTCCACCTGCGCCCTGGCCGCCCTGGCGGCGTCATGGATGACGGTGAGCATCGTCCCTTCCACCGGGTTACTCACCCCTTTATAGGCGGTCTGCGCCGATTTCTCCAGCGCCTCGGCGAGCTCGGCCGCGTTAAAGGCTTCCTTTTCTTCCAGCCCCTGCGCCAGGCCGCGCCATATCTGGGAGAGGATTACCCCGCTGTTCCCCCGCGCCCCCATCAGCGCTCCCTTGGCCATCGCGTGGGCTACCCCCGCGGCGCTGTGGTCCGGCGCGCGGTAGGCCTCTTCCATCGTGGAGCGCATGGTGAGCATCATGTTGGTGCCGGTGTCCCCGTCCGGCACCGGAAAGACGTTAAGGGCGTCGATGTCCGCGGAGCTCTTTTCCAGCCAGGACGTAGCTGCAGAAAACATGTCCCTGAGTTCCTGACCGGCGATTACACTGATTTTAGACATTTACACCGCCTTCCCGGATTACTTTGCCGGATTAGCTTCAGGATTGCGGCAAATCTTGCTAATCTCGATGCACTATGATACTATGTATTTGAGCGTTTTGCAATACCCCGCTATAAAATTCAAGGAGAAAACGGAAATTGAAGTGCGATTTATGCGGCAAGACCCCGCTTTTCGGTCAGAACGTCAGCCATTCCAAGCGCCATACCAACCGCCGCTGGATCCCCAATATCCACCCCGCCACCATCTACATCGACGGCAAAGCCAGGCACCTCAACCTCTGCACCCGCTGCCTGCGCACGCAGCACAAGACCGCTAAAGCCTAGTCCGGCCGGCGCCGCGTCGAGCCACGGCTCGTCAATCGACATGACTCTGTGTTCCCGCATCATCTAGGCCAGTTGCCTCCGCCGGCTTATCAGAACTGCCCCGACGAATCCCCCGACGATGTAGATGAGCATGCCCCATATTGCCAGGGGAATGGTCAGTGCCCCGAAGCTGCTCATGTCACCTCCGAATGGTCCTCCTCCTCCCCCTCCTATGCCCAACCCCTGCATTAGTTGCAGGAGGCTCCCGTAAGGGAGCGTGACGCTGTCTCCGCCGGCGGAGATCATAAACCAGTACGGGTTATCGGTAAAAGCCAGTATACTTTCCACAATTTGTGATACGATGAAGAGAAAGAGCAGGGTCATCACGGTAGCTCCCATCGAGCCTTTCGATAGCGCGCTGAACAAAAAGGTCAGCGAAAGTACCGCCGCGGCATAGAGCAAGCACAGGCCGAGCGAGCCGAATATCTGGACGGGCACTTCGTGATAGATTATTACCAGGGCGATAGCCATGACTACGTAGGTGAAAATGATCAGCAACCCTACCGCGAGGAACCCCGCCAGGTATTTACCTACCCATAGCGTCGTCTTTTTCACCGGGTTGGTAAACAGGATAAAACCCGTCTTGCTTTCGAACTCGCCGGCGATGGCGTCCCCGGCGAAAAAGACGGAGCCAATGGCCGCCAGGCTCGCGCCGAATGTCAGTATCATCGCCATGACCATTACACCCTTTATCACCACGCCGCCTACAATCTGGTCTTTCGGGAAGCCCCCCGTCATCAGTGTCGGGACCAGGATCAGCGCCAGCGCTTCGGCTAAGAGGGCGATGGCCATGATGATGTAGAGCCTCCGCCGCCTGATATGCTTGAGGAACTCGTACCCGATAACCACTCTTAGCTTGTCAAACTCACTCACCGGATCCTCCTGTCAGCTGAAGGTAGGCTTGCTCGAGCGTCTGGTATTTCTTTTCCAGGTCGGCGATGGTGTCGTAGGCAAGCAGTTTGCCCTCGTTGACTATCGCTACTTTTTTGCATATCTGGGCTACTTCGACGAGCTGGTGCGAGGCGAAGAAGACCGTCTTTTTCGCGCCCATGGTGGCGATTATCTCGCGGAACTCCACCACCCCGCGCGGGTCGAGCCCCAGCCCCGGCTCGTCGAGGATGAGTATCGGCGGGTCGTGCAGCAATGTCTGCGCCAGCCCGAGGCGTTGTTTCATGCCCCGGGAGAACTTCTCTATCTTTATCTTCGCCCACCTCTCCAGCTTTACCAGGCTGATGACCTCGTCAATGCGTTTCTTGAGGGCTTCGCCTTTCATGCCGCGCAGCCGCCCCAGGTAGCCCAGCGTCTCCACCGGCGTGAGGTAGGTGTAAAACTCCGGTGTCTCGATGATGGCGCCTATTTTTGCCAGCGCCTGTTCCGGTTTTTCCACCACGTTGATCCCGTCGATATACGCCGCTCCGGATGTGGGACGGATGAGGGCGCAGAGTATCTTGAGCGTGGTGCTCTTGCCGGCCCCGTTCGGCCCCAGCAGCCCGATGTTCTCCCTCTCCGGTACGATAAGGTTGAGCTTATCGAGGGCAAGGAAGCTGCCG
This sequence comes from Dehalococcoidales bacterium, assembly GCA_036787005.1. Classification (GTDB taxonomy): domain Bacteria; phylum Chloroflexota; class Dehalococcoidia; order Dehalococcoidales; family RBG-16-60-22; genus JBFYTX01. The sequence goes on from DAIQQC010000044.1 coordinate 6,170, forward strand.
TAGTACTTGGTCAGGTTCTCAATGACGATAGGTGCGTTCATATTATCACCCCAATCTCATGTTACCTTGGAATTGGTCGCTTGTCTAGACCCGGCGCCTGGCCCTGGCCAGCGCCCGCTTGACCTGCGCCGGCGCGGTCCCGCCCGTGACGTTCCGGGCAGCGACCGAAGACTCGATGGTAATTTTCTTCACATCTGCTTTAAACAGCTTTGAAAATCGCTGGTATTCTTTTATGTCAAGCTCGACCAGGGTCTTATCTTTGCCTGCCGCGTAGCCAACCAGCCTGCCCACTATCTCGTGCGCCGTGCGGAAGGCCTCGCCCTGGGTTACCAGGTAGTCGGCCAGGTCCGTAGCTAAAATATAGCCCCGCCCCGCCGCCCTGAGCATGTTTTCCGGCTTTACCTTCAGCGTGCGTATCATTCCCGCGAATACTCCCAGCGTCGCCAGCAATGTATCCACGGTATCGAACAGCGCTTCCTTGTCCTCCTGCATGTCGCTGTTATACGCGAGCGGTAGCCCTTTCATCACCGTCAGCAGGGCCGTCAGGTGCCCGTAAACCCTGCCCGTCTTGCCCCGGGCCAGCTCCGCTACGTCCGGGTTCTTTTTCTGCGGCATGATGCTGCTGCCGGTCGCAAAGGCGTCGTCGATCTCGATAAAACCGAACTCCGCCGTCGACCACATTACTATTTCCCCGGCTAGTCGCGAAATGTGCATCATACCGATGGCTGCCGCGGCGATATATTCTATGACGAAGTCCCGGTCGGCGACCGCGTCCAGGCTATTCTGGCTGACCTTGCTGAACCCCAGTTCTTTAGCCAGGAACTCGCGGTCTATATCATAGGTCACGCCCGCCAGCGCACCGCTCCCCAGCGGCATGACGTCCGTCCTCGTTAAACAGTCGTTAAACCTGGCTATATCCCGCTCCAGCATCTCGAAATAGGCCAGCAAATGATGGGCGAAAAGTACCGGCTGCGCTACCTGTAAATGCGTGTAGCCCGGCATGATGACCTTTATATTAGCCTCGGCCACGTCCAGCAATGCCCGCTGCAGCTCTCTCAGCCCGTTAATCGTATCTTCTATTGCCTCTTTAGTATAAAGCCGCGTGTCCAGCGCCACCTGGTCGTTGCGGGAGCGCGCCGTATGCAGCTTCCGCCCCGCCTCCCCCACCACCTCCACCAGGCGTGATTCTATTGCCATGTGGATGTCTTCGGTCTCTAACTTGAACTGGAATTTGCCCTGCTCGATTTCTTTCTTAATGGCTTTCAGCCCGTCGACTATTTTCCGGGCGTCCTCGGCGGAGATAATGCCTTGTTTCGCCAGCATCCTGGCATGCGCTATGCTGCCCGCTATATCCTGCTTATAAAGGCGCTTGTCAAACGGCAGCGACGCTGTATACTGTGCCGCCAGCTTGTCCGCGGGCTTGTTGAAACGACCTCTGATGTTCGTCATATTAGTACCGCCTTGATATAGTGAACGCGCTATTTATGCTCCACCCTGACGGTCAGGTTGGGCTGGTCTTTTGCCAGGGGCGGTAACAGGTGCGATAAAAACTGTTCCGCGGTCATTCGCCTGACCTTTCCCGCCGGCGTCGTTTGCACCCAGCCTTCCTGGTCTTTAGCATATCTCCATGCCCGGCCGCTCCCGGTCTGGAGAAGTATTACGTAATCCTTGTTCCTCATTTCCCCTCCTCATCCGCCTTCCCCATGATGCTGAGCGGCCCCTCTTTGTCCCCCAGCAGTTGCACCTGCGCCTGCGTCCTGACCGGCAGCCCCCACAGGTGGATAAAGCCCTCGGCGGCTTTCTGGTTGAACTTGTCGCCTTTATCATACGTCGCCAGGCTTAGATTATACAGCGAATACGGCGCCTTCCGCCCCACCACCAGCGCCTGCCCTTTGAACAGCTTCATCCTGACCGTACCGGTGACGTACCGCTGCGAGCTTAATATATACGCCGAGAGATCGCGGTTGAGCTGGCTGAACCACAGCCCGTTATAGATGAGGTCTGCGTACTCAACGGCCACCTTCTGCTTGAAACGCAGCTGGTCCTTGGACATCGTCATCGCTTCCAGCGCCTGGTGCGCCTGGATGAGGACGACCGCCGCCGGCGCCTCGTAGATTTCCCTTGACTTTATCCCCACCAGCCGGTTCTCGATATGGTCGATCCGCCCGATCCCGTGCCTGCCGGCGATTTCGGTCAGCTTTTTAACAATCTCGATGCCTTCCATTTCTTTGCCGTCGAGAGTGACCGGTATGCCCTTCTCAAACCCGATTTCCAGGTATTGAGGCTTGTCCGGGGCTTTCGGGGCCGCATTCGTTAGTGTATAGGCATCGGCGGGTGGCTCGGTCCAGGGGTCTTCCAGGGCGCCGCACTCGATGCTCCTGCCCCAGAGGTTCTCGTCTATCGAGTAGGGGCTGGCGACCGTTACCGGGACCGGTATGCCATGCTGCCTGGCGTAAGCGATGGTCTCCTCGCGCGTCATCCCCCACTCCCGCGCCGGGGCGATGATCTTCATCTGCGGAGCGAGGGCGTTGATGCCCACCTCGAACCTCACCTGGTCGTTGCCCTTGCCGGTGCAGCCGTGGGCGATGGCCGTCGCCCCTTCGGCCACCGCGATGTCCACCAGCAGCTTGGCCATGAGTGGCCGCGACAGCGCCGTCGCCAGCGGGTATTGTCCTTCGTAAAGGGCATTGGCCTGTAATGCCGGGAAAACAAAATATTTCACGAATAATTCTTTGCCGTCGATGACCAGCGCCTTGACCGCTCCCACCTTGAGCGCCTTTTGCTTCACGGCGGCAAAGTCCTTCTCGTTGCCGACGTCTATTGTCACAGCGATGATGTCCGCGTGGTATTTATCCCGCAGCCACTTGATGGCCGCCGAGGTATCCAGTCCGCCGCTGTAAGCCAGCACAAACTTTTCTGTCACGCCGCACCTCCGTTATCTGTAATCAGTCCCTGTCCGGGAAATTCGCCTCGAGAAACTCTGCCACCGCGGAGGATATCCCGGGATATTGCCAGGAATAGTCGTGCCCCGGGGCTTTCAGCCAGCTCAGGATGTCCCCCGGGCTGTCTTCCGGGGACGTCATCCCGAACCATCCCTTGAAGGTGGCCCAGACCATCGCCGGCAGGTTGCCGTAGCTGAAAGTGTCGATGCCGTGGCCGTTGGTGTTCATCAGCAGCTTGCGGTCCAGCACCCTCGGCTGGTACCAGAAGGGCGTGCCCGTCTGGATGCTGAAGACCCTGCTGTTGTCCTCGAGTATGTCCATCGTCCGGTCCGATATCACCGTGCCCAGGCTCTCGCCGGCGACGATTACCCTGATGTCCGGGAGATGGTCGGTGAAAAAGGCCACCCGCAGCGACAGATCGTGGGCTTTGCGAGGGTAGCTGGCGGCCGCCTCGAAGAATTCCTTGATGCACCCTTTCGGCGTGCGGGCCGTCCGCAGGTAGTTAAGGACGATGCTCCGGTATCCCAGCCTGTCCAGCTCGTCGAGTATGCCGCCAAGGATGCTCGTCCAGCCGGGTGTCTCTTCGACTGAGTTCCATCCCCATCCCCCCGAGTTGAAGAAAATGACGATGTCCGCGTCCCGGCCGGCCATGTACGACGACAGCAGTTCGTCGAGCACCGTGTCCAGTTTATCCTTGCTCTTGCCCACCAGTTCGTTGGCTTTCGCTACCGCGTCATTATACACCTCCGGCGGCACCGCCTTCAGGTCGTAGGCCGGCAGGTCCGGCAGCTGTATGCCGACCTCTTTAGCCATGCCTACTTCCAGGTTGATGAGGGTCAGCCAGACGATGCCGAACAGGAGGACCGCGATCAACCCCAGCGATAGTATCAATCTGCGGTGTTTCTTGAGTGTTACCATCTCCCTGCCAATTTAAACAATGATTAATTCACAATTCCGGAAAACACTTTATCTAGGATGCCAACCGCTTCATCCGCCTCTTTGGTCCCGATGATCAGCGGCGGCACCAGGCGGATGGCGTTGGGCTTGACTTTATTAACGAGCAGGCCGTTCTCCAGGCAGGCCGTTACTATCTGCTGGCCGATTTCGCTGTTGAACTCTATCGCTATGAGTAGCCCGCGCCCGCGCACTTCGACGATAAAGCCGTATTTGTTTTTCAGCCCGGCCAGCTTTTCCATGAGGTACTGGCCGACCTTTCTGGCGTTGCCCGGGATGTCTTTTTCGATGACGTATTTCAACGTGGCATAAGCCGTCGCGCTGGTCAGCGGGTTGCCCCCGAAGGTGGCGTTGTGGTCGCCCAGTGTCAGCACCGCGCATTTCTCTTTGGCCAGGAGCGCCCCGATGGGCACCCCTCCACCCAGTCCTTTAGCCAGTGTCATGACGTCCGGCTCGATGCCGTACGTCTGGTAGCCGAACAGTGTCCCCAGCCGCCCTATCCCCGTCTGCACCTCGTCCAAGATGAGCAGCAGGCCTTTTTCGTCACACCATTCCCGCACCTTTTTCAGGTAGCCGTTATCGGGCAGGTTGACGCCGGTCTCCGCCTGTATCAGTTCGAGCATGACGGCGCAGGTCTTCCCGGTCGTGGCGGCCTTGATTGCTTCAACATTATTGTTGGGCACGTTGACGAAGCCCGCCGGCATCGGCTCGAACGGCGCGTGCATCTTGGGCTGGCCGCTGGCCGCCGTTAAAGCCAGCGATCGACCGTGAAAAGAGCCGAGGGCGGTGATTATTTCGTAGGCCCCGTTCAGCTTGAGCTTGCCGTAGCGGCGTGCCAGCTTGATCGCGCCCTCGTTGGCTTCCAGGCCGCTGTTGCCGATGAACACGCGGTCGAGGCAGCTGTTCTTTACCAGCAGCTCCGCCAGCTGCAGCATGGGCATGGTGTAAAACCATAACGAGGTCTGTATCAGCGTCTCCGCCTGCTTTTTGATGGCGTTCACCACCACCGGGTGGCAGTGCCCCAGGCAGTTGACCGCCAGCCCGTTGACGAAGTCCAGGTACTCTTTGCCCCGGTCGTCCCAGGCCCGGGCGCCTTTGCCCCTCACCAGCGTCACCGGCGTGCGTACTATCGTCTGCATGTAATATTTCTTGTCCAGTTCCGGCCAGTCCGTCATCTCTCTACCTTCTCATTATCGAGGTTTCGTCTCAATTAGAGCCCCTCTACTCTACTATTGTCGTTCCCTCCCCGCCCCCTTCAACGTCCCTCGCCAGCGCGTGCCTGGTCCTCCCGTCTATTATACGGGCCGTTGCGCCCGCGGTTAAAGCCCTCAGGCAGGCGTTGACCTTAGGGATCATCCCCCCTGATATTTCCCCCGCTGCCATCATGGCCTCGGCCTGCGCTGCCGAAAGTCTTGAAATCAGCCTGCCCGCTTTGTCGCTGACCCCGGCGACGTCGGTCAGGAAGACCAGTCTTTTTGCCCCCACCGCCGCCGCGATTTCCCCGGCCACGGGGTCGCCGTTGACGTTGATTATCCCCGGCGCGTCCTCCGTCCTGTCTATCGATAGCAGGCTGATGGGCGAAACCACCGGCACGAATCCTGCCTTCAGTAACGTTTCCAGCAGGTCTGCATTTACTTTTTCCACCGACCCCACCCAGCCCATTTCTTTATCTTTCACCCTGCTTTCGATGAGCGTTCCGTCCACCCCGCTTATCCCCACCGCCCGGCCCCCTTTAAGGTTGATGGCCGCGGTGATCTCTTTGTTGACTAGCCCTGATAGCACCGCCGTCGCTACCTGTAAAGTCGGCAGGTCGGTGAAGCGCTCCCCCCGGACGAACTTCGTGGCTCCGCCCTGCTTTTTCATCCACTCGGTTACGGCAGACCCGCCCCCGTGCACCACGATCAGCGCCGCGCCCTTCTTTTGCAGGGCCACTATATCTTCTATAGTCGTGTCCCCGCTCCCGAACGTCGACCCCCCTATTTTTATAACGGTAATGTCTTTCATGCTATATTGCTACGTCGTATATTCCGCGTTGATTTTCACGTATTCCTCGGACAGATCGCATCCCCAGGCGTTAGCCGCCCACCGCCCCAGGTGCAGGTCCAGCGTTATCCTTACCTCTTTGCCGTCCAGGTGCCTGACCACTTCCTCTTTGTCGAACGGCACAGGCTCCCCGTCTTTGACCACTCGCGTCTCCCCTATGTACAGCTCCATCTTTTCCGGCGTTACCTCTGCCCCGCTCCGCCCCGCCGCCGCCAGCACCCGCCCCCAGTTGGGGTCGCTGCCGTGCACGGCCGTCTTCACCAGCATCGAGCCGGCGATTGCCCGTGCCGCCAGCCGCGCGTCTTTAAGGCTGGCCGCCCCGCTTACTTTGACCTCGATGAGTTTCGTCGCCCCTTCGCCGTCTCGGGCGCTTTCTTTCGCCAGGTAAATACAGAGCGCGTTCAGCGCCTCCTGAAAAGCTTCCGCCCTTTTTCCGCCTTTCTTTATCATCCCGCCGCCGGCCATGCCGTTGGCCATGATGACGGCGGTATCGTTGGTGCTGTTGTCATTATCGACGGACATCATGTTGAAGGAGATGTCCGCTGCTTTACGCAGCGCCTTTCTCAGGAAGGCCGCCTCCACCGGCGCGTCGGTGGTCAGAAAGCAGAGCATCGTCGCCAGGTCGGGATGTATCATGCCCGCTCCTTTTAGAATCCCCCCTATCGTAAAGCCGTCCGCTTTGACCGCCGCTTCCTTAGGTACGGTGTCCGTGGTCATGATCGCCAGTGCCAGGTCGTGCCCACCCTCTCTGGTTAAGACTATCTTCGGTATCGCTGCCCGGATGCGCTCCATCGGCAGCGTTACGCCGATGACCCCGGTGCTGGCCGCCAGCGTTTCTTCCGGCTTCACGCCTATATGCCGCGCCGCTAGCGCTGCCGTCTCTATCGCGTCCGCCATCCCCTGTTTGCCGGTGCAGGCGTTGGCGCCCCCGCTGTTCATCACCACCGCCCGCGCCGCGTCTTTTTTTAGCCTCTCCATGTCCAGCAGCACCGGCGCCGCCTTGACCTTGTTGGTGGTGAACAGGCCGGCCGCCGCGCACGGCGTCTCGGAGAGCAGTATGCCCAGATCGAGCCGCCGCTTATCGGCGTACTTTATGCCGGCCTTGACCGCCCCGGCGAGGAACCCCCGCGGCGTCGTTACCCCTCCCCCCGCGATGAATTCCGCCTCGTTTTTCATTTCTACAATATATCATATTTAGCTTTGGCGGGCAATCTGCGGGCATACAAAACCGCCTGGACGCTTCTCTTTTCCGGCGGTCGTGTTATAATAACGGGAAAGATGAAAATCGTCAGGTTCACCAGCGGCGGTCGGACCGAATATGGCGTCCATGACGGCGACATGGTTCTTGCCATCGAGGACGGCCCGTTCGGGGAGATCGTCTTTACCCACCGCTACTACCGCCCCACCGATTTGCAGCTGCTGGCGCCCTGTGTCCCCTCGAAGGTCGTCGCCCTGGGCGTCAACTATCAGAGCCACGGTGAGGAGATGAAAAGCGCCCTCCCCGCTGACCCCCTGCTCTTTATCAAACCTTCCACGGCGGTCATCGCCACTGAGGAAAAGATTGTCTATCCAGAATCGTCGCGGCGCGTCGACTACGAGGGCGAGCTTGGCGTGGTTATCAGGAAGGTCGCCCGCCGCGTAGCCGAGGCAGACGCTTTCGATTATATCCTCGGCTATACCTGCGTCAACGACGTCACCGCCCGCGACCTCCAGTCTAAGGACGTCCAGTGGACGCGCGCCAAGGGCTTCGACACTTTCTGCCCCCTCGGCCCCTG
>DAIQQC010000120.1:0-3973 GCA_036787005.1 Dehalococcoidales bacterium
CCCAGGCTCTTGCTCATCTTTTCCTCGCCCATGCGGAGCAGGCCGTTGTGCATCCAGTACTGCACGAAGGGTTTCTTGCCGGTAAATGCTTCCGATTGGGCGATCTCGTTTTCGTGATGGGGAAAGACGACGTCCTGGCCGCCGCCGTGGATGTCAATCCGGTCGCCGAGGAACTTGCGGGACATGGCGCTGCACTCGATGTGCCAGCCCGGCCGGCCTTTTCCCCAGGGGCTGTCCCAGGACGGCTCGCCGGGCTTCGACTCTTTCCAGAGGACGAAGTCCATCGGGTCTTCCTTGGTCTCGGAGGCCTCGACCCGCGCGCCGGCCATCATCTGGTCGGGGCTGCGCCGGGACAGCTTGCCGTAATCGACCACTTTTCTGACTCTAAAAAAGACGTTGCCGCCGACCGCATACCCGTAGCCTTTATCGATAAGGCCCTGCGTCATGGCGATGATTTCCGGTATGGTCTCGGTGGCTTTGGGGGTGAAGTGCGGGCGCAGGTTATTGAGCGCGTCCATGTCCTCGAAGTGCCGGGCGGCGTACTTTTCCGTGAGCTCTTTCACCGTGATTCCGAGGCGGTTGGCGTGGTTGATGATATTGTCCTCGACGTCGGTGATGTTTTCCACGTGCCTGACTTTATAGCCGCGGAACTCCAGGTACCGCCGCACGATATCGAAGAATATATAGCTCAGGGCGTGCCCGATATGCGAGTCGCTGTAGGGATTGATGCCGCAGACGTACATCGTGACCACATCGCCGAGCGGTTTGAATTCTTTTTTTTGCCCGGTTAGAGTGTCAGTGATTTTCATCTTTGCCGCCTTCTATGAGCGCTACGGCCATCGCCGCGATACCCTCGCCCTTCCCGATGTCCCCGATCCCGTTGTTCGTGGAAGCCTTGACACTGACACTTTCCATATCAAGCCCGAGGACGTGGCTGAGATTGTGCCGCATATCGTCGATATATTCGCGGAGCCGCGGCCTTTCCGCAACCACCGTGGCGTCGATATTAACTACTTTGCAGCCTTCTTCTTCCAGCTTTTCCACCACCTGCTCCAGCAAGACGATACTGGAAATGCCGGAGTACTCCGGCTCGCCGGGCGGGAAATGCTGGCCGATATCCCCCAGCGCCGCCGCCCCTAAAAGGGCGTCGATGACGGCGTGGGCGAGGACGTCGGCGTCGCTCCAGCCTTCCAGGCCTTTGTTAAAGGGTATCTCTACACCACCCAGCACCAGCTTCCGCCCCGTCACGAGCGCGTGGACGTCATACCCTATACCTATGCGTAAATTACTGTTCACGTTCCTTCCACAAAACCTCAGCGATAGCGAGGTCGGCGGGGGTAGTTATCTTTATATTATCATAAGAGCCGGGATAGAGCTTAACCTTATAGCCGGCCTTTTCCACCAGCGAGGCGTCGTCGGTGGCTTCGCCAGAGGCATGCCGATAGGAATTTTGAATGACATCGATGCGGAAGACCTGCGGGGTCTGGACAGCCCTTAGATTTTGACGTGGGAGCGTCTGGCGCACGATGTCGTCAGCACCGGCGACCTTGATGGTGTCCGTCACGGGTACGGCGGCTGCGGCGGCGCCGGTCTCTTTAGCCGCCTCCAGCCCCTTTTCGATGAGGTCGTTAGTCACGAGCGGTCGAGCGCCGTCGTGGATGACCACCCAGGCGGCGTATTTTAGTTTTTTCAGCCCTTCCGCCACCGAGTCCTGCCGTTGCTTGCCGCCCGGGCAGACTTCGGCAACCTTGGACCATTTTTCCGAAGCGACGAGACGGCGGCACTTCTCGACGTTTTTTAAGCTAACGACCACGATTATCTGGTCGATGGATTTGCACTTTTCGAAGACATCGATGACCCTGGCGAGGACCGGCCGGCCGGCGATGGGGGCGAACAGCTTATCGGCGCCGCCCATCCGCCGGCTGTCCCCCGCCGCGGCGATGATGGCCGCGACTTTTTGTTTATTGGTCATATTGCTCTGGCACTTACTTAATATCTTCCAGGATGGCTTTCATCAGGTCGATTTCAGCCTGTTGCGACGCCTTAATCTGCTCGCAGAGCTCCTGGATACGGGCGTCTGTTACTGATGCTTCTTCACACATGAGGATGGCGCCGGCATGGTGCGGTATCATGGAGCGCAGGAACTGTTCGTCGCCGATGCCTGTCTGCTGGCGGATAAAAAGAAGGGCGACTATAAAAATTGCCAGGCCGCCCGCCAGAACCCCGATAATGATTTTCTTGTTGCCGTACATCGACCACATCAGGACAATTTCTATCACGAGCATCGGGCTGGTCATGATAGCGGCCATATAAAACTGGTTCAGATTGAGAACCACGTTTTCCGAACGGTCGACCATGGCGTACATGAGGAAATACATAGCGATGAAATGCAGGACGGCCATCAGGAGCAGCCGTAAATACAGGTGCTTCATGTGCCCGGGCTTCGTTACTGGCTTATCCATCGAGGCGTGCATCTATGTTCCCCCTTTACCGCTCTTTACCTCACCCCCGGTCCTCCCCTCCATCGGCGAAGAAGGGTGAAGAGAAGAGGGACTTCGCTCCTCTTAAACGCCCTCCTCGTTAATTCTCCCGGCTACGAGTCCCCTATTCACCGCCTCCCGGAGCGTGCTTACAGCTATGAGTTCCAGGTCTTTCGGGTGATTTATTGGCGTACCCGTCTTGGGGATGATGCATTTCTTGAATCCCAGCCGGGAGACTTCAGCGAGGCGGCGGTCGAGCTGGTTGACGGCGCGTATCTCGCCGCTGAGGCCGACCTCCCCGATGGCCGCCGTCTGCGGCATCAGGGCGGCATCGCGGTAGCTGGAGGCTATCGCCAGCGCCATGGCGAGGTCGGCGGCGGGTTCGCCAACCTTGAGCCCGCCGGTGACGTTCACGAGGATGTCCTGCGCCGCCAGCTTCAGACCCACTCGCCGGGAAAGCACCGCCGCCACCATGAGGAGTCGATTGAAGTCCACGCCGTTGGCCGTCCGCCGCGGCTGTCCGAAGGCGTTGAGGGTCGTCAAGGCCTGAATCTCGACCAGTATCGGGCGGCTGCCCTCGATGACCGGCACGACCGCCGAGCCGACGGTTTCCGTCCCGCGCTGGGAAAGGAAGGCCAGCGACGGGTTGGCCACTTCGACCATGCCCTGCTCTTTCATCTCGAACACGCCGACCTCATTAGTAGAGCCGAAGCGGTTTTTCACACACCTCAGGAGTCGATAGGCGCTGAACGGCTCGCCTTCAAGATAGAGGACGACGTCGACGATGTGTTCCAGGACGCGCGGCCCGGCTATCGCGCCTTCCTTGGTGACGTGGCCGGAGATAAAGACGGGGACGCCGGAGGTCTTGGCGAACTGCATCAGCCGCATGGTGCACTCGCGCACCTGGGCGACGGAGCCCGCGGCCGACTCCATACCGGGGGCATAGACAGTCTGGATTGAATCGACGATGACAAGAGCCGGGGCGGCCTGCTGCGCCTGCTCGAGCACGCGTTCGAGGTCGGTTTCGGCCATGATATAGAGCCCGGCACCGTCGAGGCCGAGTCGATCCGCCCGGAGCTTTATCTGGTGGGCGGTCTCCTCGCCGGTGACATAGACCACGCGGCTGTCGTCGCCGGCGATAGAGGCGGCGGCCTGGAGGAGGAGGGTCGACTTACCGATACCGGGGTCGCCGGAGATAAGGACCAGAGAGCCCGCGACGATGCCGCCGCCAAGGACCCGGTTGAATTCAACGATGGGGAGCAAACGGCGTTCGGCGGACTCGATATCCACCTCGGAGAGCTGTTGAGGCGACGTGAACGGGGCGGAAGGCCGGGCTAAAGCCGGCTCGGCACGGACGGTCATCTCGACGAAGGAGTTCCACTGCTGGCAGTCCGGGCAGCGGCCGAGCCACTTGAGGCTCTCCTTGCCGCACTCCTGACAGACGAAGACGACCCTGTCCGAGGGTTTGCTCACAGGTAGAGTTTAGTATTTTT
>DAIQQC010000045.1:0-13816 GCA_036787005.1 Dehalococcoidales bacterium
CGCTCAGGGTAAACGGGGAGGGGATGCGAGACACATTCTGTCTCCCCTCCCCGAGGTGTTTTAAGGAGGTTAAATATGGGGTGGCAAGAGGAATATCAGAAAAAGCTGGTCACACCCGAGCAGGCGGTCAGCGTGATAAAGAGCGGCGACCGCGTCTGCTTCGTGCAGGGGAACGAGCCGCAGGCACTGGGCCTGGCGCTGGCGGCCCGGCTGGGGGAGGTGGAAAACGTGCTGCTGTCCCTGCGCACGCCCGGGCGCGACTTCGGCTGGTACGACCCGGTGTTCGAGATGTCTTTTAAGATCGAGGTGGGGTTCCCGTTACCGATAGTGCGGCAGATCATCGCCGAGAGACGGGCCGACCTGGCGATAGGCGGGCTGGGATTCATCTTTACCGAGGAGGACAGGGGCCCGGCCGACGTGGTAATGGTGGAGCTGTCCCCGCCGGACGAGCACGGCTATTGTAGCTTCGGGGCGTCAGTATGGACTAAGAAAACGGAAATCCGTCGCGCCAAGATAGCCCTGGCGGAGATCAATAAAAACCTTATCCGCACCTACGGCGACAACTATATCCACGTGGACGAAATCGATTACTTCGTCGAGCACACGCCGTCGGGGAAAACGCCGGGCGGCACCGACCTCCTGGGGCGCAAGAGCGTGGAGGCCGGCGAGGCGGAAAAGAAAATCGCGGGACTTGTATCAACTCTCGTAAAAGACGGCGACACGTTACAGGTAGGCGTGGGCTCCACCAGCGAATGGTGCTGCACCCTCGGCACATTCGAAGGCAAGAACGACCTCGGCTGGCACTCCGAGACGACGCCCCGCGGCATCATACCGCTGATCAGGAAGGGTATTATAACCGGCAAGCACAAGACCATTAATACCAACAAAGCCGTGGCGACGGCCTGCGGGGGCGGGAGCAAAGAGGACATGGACTTCGTCAACATGAACCCGGCCTTCGAGCTCCACAGCGCCGAGTACTGCCTGGACGTACGGGTCATCGCGGCGCACGATAACATGGTGGCCATCAACAGCGCGGTCAGCGTGGACTTCGCCGGGCAGATAGCGGCGGAGTCGATCGGGCCGCGGATCATCAGCGGCGCCGGCGGCCAGACATCTTTCGCCATAGGGTCGTTCCTCTCCAAGGGGGGCCGCAGCATAACCGTCATGCCTTCCACGGTGGGGAGCGGGGAAAAGAGATTTTCCCGGATCACTCCCCTGCTGGCCGAGGGAACGGTTGTCACCGTGCCCAGAACGATATCCGATTACGTGGTGACCGAGTACGGTATAGCACATATCAAGGGCAAGACGCAGCGGCAGCGGGCGCTGGACCTCATCGCGATAGCGCACCCGGACTTCAGGGCTGGCCTCCAGAAAGAGGCGGAGAAGCTGTACTGGCCTTAGAAATAACTCAAAAGTCAAAACGCAAATCTCAAAAACACAACGCAAAAGTTTATACCGGGGCGGCGCTTTCAGCGCCGCCCTTTTTCTTAATTTGAATACAGACTTGTCTAATGATAGAATTCAGGCATGAAAAAACTAAACGATGAAGTTAAACAGATCTGGAACGCCAACGCGGCATTCTTTGATTCCCGCATGAATGAGGGAAACGATTTCCACAAAATACTCCTTGAGCCGAATCAACTAGAAATGCTGCAAATCCAGAAAGGCGATGCCATCCTGGATATAGCCTGCGGCAACGGGCAGTTCGCGAGGAAGATGACCGAAAAAGGGGCAAGGGTGACCGCGATAGATTTCTCGCGGGAATTCCTGGATATCGCTAAAGCGAAATCGCCACCGGAGATCAAATTTGAGCTGCTGGATGTGACGTCAGAAAAAGACCTGGAAAAACTTAAAAGGCGGCGTTTTGATGCCGCCGTCTGTACCATGGCACTAATGGACATGGCTGAAATCGAGCCTCTAATCAGCTTTCTACCAGAGGTATTGAAGCCCGGGGGCAAGTTTGTGTTTTCTATCATGCACCCATGTTTTAATTCAGCAGATATCACCCTCATCGAAGAGCACAGCGACGCGGCGGGGAAACCGCATCGCAGCTATTTTGTTAAGATCAAGAACAGCTATCTGATATCCAAGAAATTCAAGGGTTGGGCCATGAGGGGACAACCAAAAGCTCAATACTATTTTCACCGTCCGATCAGTGAACTATTGAACCTGTGTTTCAGAAATGGGTTTGTCTTGTATGCAATGAGAGAGCCATCTTTTACGAGGGAAAAGACAGACAGTATCTGGGAAAACGTCTACAGAAACGTCCCGGCGGCGCTGGTTTGCGGATTAATGCTGAAGGAATAATGTACAGTTAATCAAAAGTGCCGAATCTTGAAACTCTCCTTCTTTATTGTTACAATTAACTGGTGCGCCGAGGTGGCGGAATGGCAGACGCGCTACGTTCAGGGCGTAGTGTCCGTAAGGGCATGGGAGTTCAACTCTCCCCCTCGGCACCAGACAAGAAAGCGCGCGCTTGTAGCTCAGTTGGATAGAGCGGAGCCCTGCGGAGGCTCAGGCCGTGGGTTCGAGCCCCGCCAAGCGCGCCAGACTAATTAGTCCCGGAAAAGCCTGAGGTATTTCCGGGGTTTTAGGGCGGTTAGCTCAGCTGGTTAGAGCGTCAGTTTTACACACTGAAGGTCACAGGTTCGAACCCTGTACCGCCCACCATCGTTAAAGAAATAAAAGTTCGCTTAACCTTGACAATTTGCTTATTTCTTTTATTTAGTATATAATTAAAACATAGTTCCAGTTTAGGTTGATACAAGCTTCATAAATTCCTCCCAAGGTTTATATCAAGTATTGGATGACCCGAGCTCTAACTAAATATTAAAGAGAGGAGGGCATCCAATGAGTTTTCAGGAAAAAACCCTCACGTGTTCCGACTGCGCCAAAACGTTTACGTTTGGCGCCGAGGAGCAGGAACAGTTCCATTCCAGGGGCTATACCAATGAGCCCAAACGCTGCCCCGAGTGCCGCCAGGCAAGGAAAGCGGAACGCTACGGGAATGAAGGCGGCAGCTACGGAAACAGTGGAAACAGCGGCTACCGTTCTTCAGCACCGCGCCAGATGTTCCCGGCCGTTTGCGCCGATTGCGGCAAGGCTACTACCGTGCCGTTCGAGCCCAGCCAGGGCAGACCGGTATACTGCAGCGACTGCTACCGCAAGGTAAGAGTCAACAGGTAACTCCTACGGAGTCAGAGACTACATGGGCCGGGGACAACCCCCGGTCCGTGTACCTCTTGAAGATACCTGCATCCATGGGAAAGGGAGCATCGATGATGATAAAAAAACCGATTAAGAAAATGGGGTTCCTCGAACAGGACGAGAGCTTCGTCAAGCAGCTGGCCACAGACATCGGCTGCCATTACTCCAAGGCTAACGACCACACTTACAGTCTCAATAAATTCAACTCCGATGTTCACGGTGAAATGGGCGCTTTCGCCTGGGTCCATAAGGAAGAGAAGGACTATTTCTGGGTAGCCACGAGGAAAATATGGATAGAGCAGGCCAGGGCCAAGGCTAACGCCGGTAAAAAAACGTTAAAAATAGGCTGTCTTCCCAGGGATATCCAGCACGGGGAAGATAGCGTCAGTCTTGACACCAGAGACAGCTACCAGAAGACAGTAGGTTCTCTGAAACTGATCAACCAAATGCGCTAGCCGCGAATAAAATCCACAGTCAAGAAAACTTCCACTTTGAAGGTCATCCCTATTCCATTGGGATACCGGGCACCATCATATCCCCGCCTCCTAACTCCACCGCCAAGTTCCAATAACCAGACCCCAAACACCGAGCCAAACACCAAAGACCGAGCGCCAAGCGGGCTTACCAGGTTTATGGCGACATGCCCGCCGCTGGCCTTCCGGCGACCAGCGGGGTATAATTACTCAGGAAGTTTTTTCATGAAATAATTCATAGTTGACAAACACGCCCACGTGGCATATATTAATATGAAACCCCTGAGAATAAGCTATAAGGGAATATACATTTACAGAACACGGCCAGTTCTGTATGTAAATATAGAATGTACTGGGTGAGCCAAATCTTAATTTGTGAGGAGGTAGTGAGAATAAGCAATAATCAGCTTAATTTTTCGCAGGCTTAATCATTAAGAGGAGGAAAAATGAAAAAACTGTTACTCATCCCGTTATTTCTCGTAATCATAGGGGCTATGGTCCTGGCGGGCTGCGGTCCGAGCGAGACCCCAACCGCCACCGTCACCACCACGGCTACTGCCACCGCCACGGCTACCGCGACGGCAACAGCAACAGCCACCGCTACCGCGACAACAACATCGACGACGCGTGTTCCCTTCGGCACCATCCATGTTGCCAACGCGGATTTCGCCAATGAATCGTTTGACCCCTGGGAGAACGAATCCGCCTGGGGCTTCGCCATCTATGATACCCTGCTTACCTTCAGCGAAACGGGGGTTATCTTACCGAACGTGGCGGAAAGCTTCGAATTTGCCGAGAACGGCACCTGGACATTCCATATCCGCCATGGCATCAAGTTCACCAACGGCGAAGACCTGACGGCCGACGACGTTAAGTTCAGCATTGACCGCTTCGGGGACACCACCAACTCCAGGAACCCGTGGTCGCAATATATCTCGGCGACGTATAACAAAATTGATTGCGTCGTCGACGATCCCTACACCGTCAGATTCATCGCAGCGCGTCCGGAAATCCACCAGGGCATCGCCTTCGCCTGGATGCGTATCTTCCCGAAAGACTACTATGAATCAGTCGGCATTGATGAGTTCCGCAAGAACCCCATCGGCTCGGGACCGTGGAAAGTAGTCGAATTCGTCCCGGAGACCAGGATTCTCTTCGAAGCCAATACCAATCACTATGATCATGTTCCGTATTTCCAATATGTCGAAGAGATACAGGTCCCGGAGCAGTCAACCCGTGTCGCCCTGCTCAAAGAGGGTGACGTAGATATGGCCACCGCCATTGACTATGACCGGCTGGCTGAGCTGCAAGCGGTAGGATACCGGACTGAGGCTATCGGCTTCCCGGCACCTGCCAACATCAACTTCCAGGCCACATGGTTACCGGAGGCCGGCGCGGTTTACGATATCCGCATCCGCGAAGCCCTTGAACTCTCACTCAACCGCGAGGAAATCTCCGCTACCTGGTACCAGGGTTTCGCCAAACCGGGCGGCCACTTCTTCATGTACGATGGCAGCTGGGGCTGGAGCGACGAGCTAATACCCGAATATAATCTTGCCAGAGCTCACGAGTTGATGGCCGAAGCCGGTTACCCCGATGCTTTCGCCGACCCGGTGATCCACGTCTTCTCCGCCGCCTCGCAGCAGGACTGGATGCTGATGATCCTGGGTTACTGGGAAGCCGCCGGTTTCCAGACCGAACTCCAGGTGGTAGATACCTCGGTCCTCTGGGGCGCGCTGTTCGCCCGGCCTAAAGCGGGCGACTGGAACGTAGGCTGGGGCTGGCCCTGGGTAGGAGGCTTCTTCAACTGCACCTACCACTCCGCTAACCTGTACACCACGAGAGGCATACACGGCACCTCGAACGATGTCCATGCCACCGAGCTGTATGACGCCTATCTCGCCGAGACTGATATGGCGACGGCTGAACGACTCTGGATGGAATTCCAGCAGTATGTGGCGACGCTATACATCGATATCCCCATTGCCGAAGTAGAGCCCAAGATACCCGTCGGCCCGAACCTAGGTGAGTTCAGCGGCAGAACCTGGATAAGTCTCCAGGAAGCTTATGCCTTCATAAAACATCCCGGACAATAGCACCAAGCAAGGCTAAGTCAGTACAATCAAACGGGAGTCCCCGGGGGGAAACCTCCGGGGATTCCCCGGAAAAATCGATCAATAATATAAGAGCGAGCGTTTGCGCACACAAATCAGATAACCGGATAACAAACGACCGGCAGCCTGCCGCCAGATTTTCCATGATTGGTTGACATCGACAGGGTATTTTGTGTATATTCATAGTTAAAGCGTGATTTTTCAAGCCGGATAAGGAACGTAATAGATGACCCGTTTCATTATCATCAGGATTTTACAATCGATAGTAGCCCTTATCGGCATTATGGTGCTGGTGTTCTTCCTGCTCCGCGCCTCCGGTGATCCCGTAAACCTCATCCGGACGCCTAATCTTTCGGAGGAGCAGGTCCAGGCTATTTACAAGCTACTGGGGCTCGATAAGCCATATATCGAGCAGTTCTGGGTATATGTCACCGACCTTTCCCACGGCGACCTCGGGACTTCGCTGATGAAATACGACCCCGTAACGGAAATGATCGGGGCAGCGCTACCTAACACGCTGAAGCTGGGCGTCCCTTCTTTCATAATCGGCATGGGGCTGGCTTTTATCCTGGGGGTACTATCGGCTACACGTCGCGATTCCTTTTTTGATAACGGCGTTAAATTTTTAGCCGTTCTGGGGCAGGCATTGCCGGGGTTTTGGGTAGGTATCATGGCGATATTGATCTTTTATTCGAATCTTCACTGGGTGCCGGGGCCGGGGCTCGGTATGACGCCGGCACATTATATTTTACCGGTAACGACGATGGTCTTTTTTATGCTGCCCGGCATGATGCGCCTAGTGCGCTCCACCATGCTGGACGTCCTCGACAGCGAATATATCAAGCTGGCCAGGATCAAAGGCCTGTCCGAGAGGACGGTCATCTGGAAACACGCCTTGAGGAATGCGCTCATCTCGCCCCTGACAGTACTGGGGATGCTGTTTGCCGGCATCGTCAGCGGGGCGGTCATCACGGAGCAGATCTTTAACTGGCCGGGCATGGGCAGACTAGTGCTTGAGGCCACAATCGGGCGAGATTTCCCAGTGGTACAGGGTGTTGTCCTGATAGTGGCGATCATGGTGCTGGGGATGAATCTGCTGATAGATATCGCCTACGCCTACGTCGACCCGCAAATCCGATACCAGAGGGCCTGAAGATAAAATATGACGACATCAGCCAAAGTTCGAGTGAAGGCAGCCAAGCGTTATACCGGGCTTTCCCGCGGGGCGCGCATCGTCAGAAGCCTAACGTTCATCATTCCCATGATCATCATGGCCGGGCTGGTGTTTATTACTATCTTCGCCCCGTTGATAGCGCCTTATGAACCAACGGAACAGCATATGCTGGAAAGGCGTCTGCCTCCCGCGTTTATGGAAGGCGGCACCACAAAATATATCCTCGGGACGGACCACCTGGGGAGGGACATCCTGAGCCGCATGATCTACGGCGGCAGGGTATCTTTAAGCGTTTCACTCCTGGCAATCATGATCACGGCGGGCGTCGGCACGATAATGGGTATAACCTCGGGGTTCATCGGCGGGCGCACCGACGGTTTCCTCATGAGGTTAACGGACATCGCCATGTCATTCCCCAATCTACTGATAGCCATGCTATTGTCCGTAGGCGTTGGTCCCGGCTTCTGGACGGTGGTGTTCGCGCTTTCGATATTGGGGTGGGCGGGTTACTCCCGCATGATACGGGGCGAATCGCTCAGATTAAGGAACTCCGATTTCGTGATGCAGGCGCGGGTTAACGGAGTATCCAACCTGGGAATTATGTTCAAGCATATTTTTCCTAACGTAGTCAATACACTGATAATAATCATGACGCTGCAAATAGGGATGATGATCCTGGCGGAATCCGCCTTAAGCTACCTGGGCATCGGCATCCCGGCGCCTACACCTTCCTGGGGCTCGATGGTGTCCGACGGAAGGAACGACCTCGACAGGGCCTGGTGGATCTCCACATTCCCCGGCATTGCCATCGGGCTGGTGGTCCTCTCAGGCAACTTCCTCGGTGACTGGATCCGCGATAAGACAGATCCGAGATTGAGACGGCTATGAGCGAAATAGTGCTTCAAGTAGAAAACCTGCACACGTCTTTCTTCACCAACCAGGGTGAGGTGAAAGCCGTGGACGGCATCAGCTTCTTTGTCAGGGAATCTGAGACCTTCGGGATAGTGGGCGAGTCCGGCTGCGGCAAATCGGTGACCGCCCTTTCCATCATGCGCCTGCTCCAGGAACCCGGCGGCCGGATCACCGGCGGCAAGATCATCCTGGAAGGCACCGACCTGGTACCCCTGAGCAAGAAAAAGATGCGGGCTTACCGCGGCAGAATGATATCCATGATACTCCAGGACCCGATGTCATCGCTCAACCCGGTGTATACCGTCGGCAACCAGATCGGCGAATCGATACGCCTCCATCAGGCCCTGCCGGAAAACATGGTCGAGCCGGCCATTATAGAGTCGCTCCGACTGCTTAAAATCCCGACGCCGGAGACCATGCTCGGCAACTATCCCTTCCAGCTGAGCGGCGGTATGCGGCAGCGCGTCGTGGGAGCGATAGCCATGTCCTGCCGGCCCCGGCTACTGATAGCCGATGAGCCCACCACGGCACTGGACGCCACCATCCAGGCACAATACATAGCGCTGTTCGAGGATATCCAGAAGAAGACCAACGTAGCCATCATTTTCATCACGCACGATTTCGGGGTAGTCGCCAAGATGTGCCACCGCGTGGGTGTGATGTACGCCGGGAAAATCGTGGAAACAGCCCCGACCAGAGAAATTTTCAAGGCCCCCCAGCACCCCTATACGAGCGCCCTGATCAACTCGGTGCCCCGCCTCGACCGCAAAGACGAGCGCCTGTTCTCGATCGAAGGCCAGCCCCCCTCCCTGCTCAACCTTCCGCCGGGGTGCCGCTTCGCGCCGCGCTGCACGGTGGCCAGAGAGACATGCCGGCAGCAAGAACCCCCCGAGGTAAGCGTCGGCGCCGATCATACCGTATCCTGCTGGAGGGTGAAGTAGGCATGGCGGACGTATTACTGGAAGGGCGCAACCTCACCAAGCACTACCCGGTAACGCGGGGACTCCTCCAGCACGTGGTAGGCTGGGTAAGGGCGGTCGACGGGGTCTCGTTTACGATAGAGAGGGGTAAGACCCTGAGCCTGGTGGGAGAATCGGGCGCCGGCAAGACGACCACCGCCAAGGCGGTACTCCTCCTTGAACGCCTGACCTCGGGCACGATACTCTTCGAAGGGAAAGACCTCTATAAATTTTCCCACTCCGAGCTAAAAACACAATACCGCCCCAAGATACAATACGTCCAGCAGAACCCGTGGAGCTCAATGAATCCCAGGATGCGCCTCCGCGATATCATCGCCGAGCCCCTGGTGACCAATACCAAGATGGATAGAGGGGAAATCCGGAACCGGGTAGGAGAGCTGCTGGCGAACGTCGGGCTCGATCCCGCAAGCATCGACCACTATCCCCATGAATTCAGCGGCGGGCAGCGACAGAGAATCGCGGTAGCCAGAGCGCTGGGGCTGAACCCTTCACTGGTCGTGCTAGACGAGCCGGTATCGGCCCTGGACGTGTCCATCCGGGCGCAGATCATGAACCTGCTCAAGGACTTACAGGACAAATACAATCTTAGCTACCTGGTTATCGCCCACAACCTGGCGACGGTCCGCTACATGAGCCACGACGTAGCCATCATGTACCTGGGGCAGATCGTTGAGTACGGCGATACCGAAGAAGTTTTCCAGAAGCCCCTTCACCCATATACCAAGGCGCTGATATCCGCCTCGATGCTCACCCTGCCCGAGGACGAGCAAGAAGTAAAACAGATCATTCTAACCGGCGAGATGCCGTCACCGATGAACCCGCCTTCCGGCTGCCGCTTCCACACGCGCTGCGCCGAGGCCAAGGAAGAGTGCTCGCGGGACATCCCGGAAATGGTCTCCGTGGGCGTAAAACACATGGTGAAGTGCCATCATCACGGCTAAACGGGCCTCGAAACCGACAGACCTATCGCCGATAATCCCCGAGTAGATCAGCTTGAAGCACCGCGCCGCAAAGTCAGAGCGGCCAGAACCAGCAGCCCCGCCGCATAAGCCGCCAGGATGCCGATGTCCCTGCCGATATCCAGAAGCCCCTGCCCCTGGAGCATCAGCGCCCTGATACCTTCGACGCCGTAATATAAAGGCAGGAATTTAGCAATCCACTGCAGATATTCCGGCATCTGGCTTATCGGCCAGAGCACACCGCAGAGAAATATCTGGGGAAGGACAATCAGGGGAATGAACTGCATGATCTGGAACTCGTTGCGGGCGAACACGGAAAAGAAAGTCCCCAGGCAGACCGCGCCGATACCGATGAGCACCTGGAAAATAAGGATCTGCCACAGCTCGCCCTGGAAGCTGATATCAAGCACATAGACCATATAGAAGAAGATGATCAGGGTCTGCAAGAGGGCGAAGAGCAGGAAGCCGAGGAGGTAACCGGCCACGACATCCATCCGGGATATGGGCGAGGCCATCAGCCGTTCCATCGTGCCCTGGGAGCGCTCCCTGAGGACGCTGATGCCGGTGATGATGAACCCGAAGAAGAGTATCAACGTGGCCAGCATGGCCGGGGCGATGTAGTCCAGCATGCTCTTATCCGGGATGCTGACGCCGACGATGCTGGCGATGACCAGCGGCACGACGACCAGCAATATAATGGTACGGCGGTCGCGTACCACCTGCAACATCACCCGGCGGGCGACGTTCAGCGCATTACCCGACATTCTTGTGCACCTCGTCGCGGCGGATAAAGTACAGGAAGGCATCCTCCAGGGAGCTTCCAGAATCTCCAGTAGCGGCACGCAACTCGGAAGGCGTGCCTTCGGCGACAACCTTGCCCAACCGCAGGAAGGCGAGCTTTTGGCAGTGGGCGGCGTCATCAAAGGTATGGCTGGAAATGACCAGCGTGGCGCCGCCCCGCGTCAGGTCCTCAAAATATTCCCAGAAATGCACCCGAAGCTCGGGGTCAAGACCGACGGTGGGCTCGTCAAGGAAGAGCAAGGAAGGGCGGTGGACGATAGCGCAGCCCAGGCTGACACGCTGCTTCATGCCGCCGCTGAGCTTCATCACCTGGGTCTTACGCTTGGGCCAAAGGTCGATCAGCTTGACCACTTCATCGACCCGGGCCGATCTTTCTTCTCTATTATTGAGGCCGTAAACGCGGGCGAAGAAATCGATGTTCTGTGCCACCGAAAGCTCCGAATACAGGGCGGGGAGCTGGGGCATATAGCCGGTTTGCCGGGCGACGGCGGGCGAGGGTGTTTTTCCCAGGCACTTGATGCTGCCCGAGGCCGGCTTGAGCAGCCCGACCATCAGCCGGATCAGCGTCGTCTTACCGGCGCCGTTAGGACCGAGCAGTCCATAGCTGGTGCCGGCCTCGATGGCCAAAGACATATCGTCGATGACTTTAAGGCCGCCGTAGTAAAAAGCCACGTTGCTGACGCTGATGGCCGTATTATTCATGCAGAGCTATCTTCCTGGAGACCATATTTACTATCATCAAGTAAACTGTGCGGCGGGCAATTTGTCAAGTGTTTTCATAATAATAAGGACCTCACCCCCTCGATCCCCCTCTCCTGTCCGCAGGAGAGGGGGTAGGGAAAAGAGAGGGGGCTTCACCCCCTTTCAAATTCTTTTCCCTTTTCAAACGGGACCGGTTCCCGATTTTCGTCGGAATGATTGAAAGAGGAAAGGCAACCATTAGAGAAGGGGACAAAACAGGTGAGTACCGAAAATCAACCCGAGAAAACAGAACCTTCGCTACCCATTGACAATAAAATCGCCGATATAATATAATTAACATAATTTTCTGAGAGCTATTAGAGAGTCGATGTTAATCACCAACCGGGGTAACAAAATCGTCAGCCACGCCGCCCGTATAAAAGGAAAAATACGGCAGGCCCGGTGTACCTCTGGTTTGCACGGGACATGAAACCAGTATAAAAAACAGGAAATACGCCGGACCCGGGAGCGAGACTTCCGGGTTTTTTTATTTGGGAAAGAAGGTCTATGAAGATACCCCGCCGCACCAATGCGGTCAGAAGCAGCTTAAGATTCAGCGTCCTGGACGGGGCGGCCTATGCCGCCATGCTGGGGCTGGTGCAGAACTATATCACGCCGCTGGCACTGGAGCTCAAGGCCACGACCGCACAGGTGGGGCTACTCACGAGCATGCCCCAACTGGTGGTGGGCTTTTCGCAACTGGCGGCCCCCCACCTCTCGGAACGGGCGGGAAGCCGCAAGGGACTGATATTGCCGATGGTGTTCATGCACGCGTTCATGTACATACCCATCCTGCTCATCCCTTTTATCATCAGCGGCAACCAGGTCTGGTGGCTGATAGCGTTCGTGACCGTCAGCACCGCCTTCGGAGCGATAGCCAATCCGGCCTGGGGCAGCCTGATGGCGGACCTAGTCCCGATACGCTTGAGGGGCAGGTATTTCAGCGCGCGGGGGAGAATAGCGGGGATGATCACGCTGGTGTTTACCTTCACTGCCGGGGGCATACTGCAGGTCCTCACGAACACGCCATTCATAGGGTACGCGATATTACTGGGCGGGGCCGCCGCGTTCCGATGGCTTTCCCTTTACTTCCTCTCCCGCATGTACGAGCCAGAGGCGGCGGAAAACGGCGACAACGACCGCAGCATGTTCCACATGGTCAGCCACGTGGGGACTTCCAACCTGGGCAGGTTTACCGTCTATGTCGCCCTGATCAGCTTCGCCGCCAACCTGGCCAGCCCTTTCTTTTCCGTCTATATGCTACGCGATCTTGGTTTTAGCTATTTGACCTATACCGTTATCATCTCCAGCGCGTCCATCTCCAGCCTGGTGTTCCTGACGTACTGGGGACGGCGCGCCGACATCGCCGGCAACATGAAGGTCATCAAGGTGACCTCGTGCCTGCTGCCGATCATTCCGCTGCTATGGCTGGCCAGCAACAATGTTTACTACCTGGTCTTTGCCGAGATAATCAGCGGTTTCGGCTGGTCCGGATTCAACCTGGCGGCCGTGAACTTCGTGTATGACGCCTCGGAGGACCAGAACCGCACCAAGCACATCGCCGTGTTCAACACGATCACGTGCCTGGCCACATTTGCCGGGGCGACCATCGGGGGCTACGTCGCGCCCCACCTGCCCGCACTCCTCGGCTACCAGCTGCGCACTCTCTTTACGATTTCGGGTACCTGCCGCGGCATCATCGTCATCCTCATGCTGCGCATGCTGGTCGAAGTAAGACACGTGCCGACGGTCTCGCTGTCCCGGTTCCTGCTGGGACGATAATACCCGCCCGATTGCCAGGGGGGGAGAAAATATCCTACAATAGACGGTAATGTCATGGGGTAAACTAATCACCGGGGCGGGGCTGGTCTTGCTGATCACCTTGCTGATGGCGCCCGGCTGCGGACAGCCAGATGAAACGCTAACCGACGGCATCCTGGTGACCTTCGACGTCAGCGGGGAAACGTATAAAATCTTTATCAGCAACGAGACGACCATCGAACAGGTCCTGGCCGTGCAGCGGGGCGAGAGCCAAGCGACCATACCCAACGGACGAATCCTCAGGGGGGCGGTTTCATATAACGAGCCGTGGAACTGGCATATCGACACGGAAGACATCGAGATGGCCGAGATGACCATCGAGCTCTACGACGGCCGGCCTTCACTGGTGGAGGCTGACATAGATTACTGGGTCGATACAGTACAACGATTCGCCCCATGGGCGGCTACAATAATCGAAGTCCAGGACTTAAGGTAGAACCGAATTTATGCCTGCCGTTGAAGTAAACCACGTCACCAACCAGGTGCCGCCGGGTTGCTGGCGTGCATTCCAGGCGGTCTGCTGCTGACCAGCAGGATAGCCGGACGTTCCTGCTGCTGTACGGGAAGAAGCCGGGGCCGGGGGAGATAATCCGCAACTTCAGGAACGGGTAAGGTGTTTTACCTCACCCCCTAT